>JBAXBF010000016.1:0-23197 GCA_037142095.1 Chloroflexota bacterium | reverse complement strand
ATGCCCGAAGTGGATGCTGTCGTCATCCAGGATAACTTAAAATCCAATTTTAACCTCCAGTTTGGGCGTTTGCAATCCTTTGTCAGTGTCGTTGGGGTGAATACCAATGACCTGGCTGTGTATGATTACATCCTCAAAGAAGGTGATTCCAAGTTGGAACGGGGAACAGCCATTATCGGCGGATGGGCAGCCAAGAATTTCACGAACCCTAATCAGCGTCCTGGCGAAGAAACACCTCCTCCGCCTGAATTATTAGGACAACAAATTCGCCTGGTGATGACAAAAAACGCCAGTGACGGTACGGAGATTAAAAAGACCGTTTATCTACGGGTGGTCGGCGTGTTGGTAGAAAGCCGTTCTTCTGCCGATGGAAGTTTATATGTCCGCCTGGAGGATGTCGTTGGCTGGAATGAATGGGCGACGGGCAAGCGCATTAATCGTTCGCGCGACGGTTATGACTCGCTGGTGGTTAAAGCCAAAGACGTAAAGGATTCGGTCACCCTTGCGGATCAATTGAATACTTTGGGTCTGATGGCGTGGTCACCCTCTTCGATTGTACAGGGGATCAATAGTTTCTTTCTCGTCCTGCAAATCTTTTTTGGGGGAGTCGGAGCGATTTCCTTGTTGGTGGCCGCGATTGGGATTGCCAATACGATGACCATGTCCGTTATGGAACGGACGGCGGAAATTGGTCTCATCAAAGCCATCGGTGCCAGCGACAGCGATGTGCTCAGTATTTTCCTGGGTGAAGCCGCCGGAATTGGCTTTTTTGGCGGCTTGGGGGGGATTCTATTGGGTTGGCTCGCCGGGCAAGTGCTTAATATGGTTGCGTTGGTCTATTTCCTCAACCGTGCCTTACGGGGGGAAGGCGCGCCGCCATCCGTGGTTGTATTTACTCCCCTCTGGCTTCCGATTGTATCCCTGATTATGGCGACACTGGTGGGGATGGTGTCCGGCTACTTTCCTGCCAGAGGAGCAATGCACATGCCGCCGGTGACTGCGTTAAAACATGAATAAGAAGTTGGCTGAGAATGGTTATTTATTCTTCTCCAAGTAATTCGCGCGTCTTTTTAATTTGTTTGCCGCGTTCTTCTGTGTTCAAGATCCGCTTGCGGATGCGGTAGGTAACGGGTGTCACTTCCAATAATTCGTCTTCTGTCAGGTATTCGATGGCTTCATCCAAACTCATCTCTCTTGGGGGAGTCAAGCGGACTTCAATATCTTTGTTGGAAGAGCGCATGTTGGTCAGGTGTTTCTTTTTGCAAACATTCACAGACACGTCATCGGGGCGTTGGGTTTCCCCAATCACCATACCTTCATATACTTCTATGCCTGCAGGAACGAACAAAATGCCGCGTTCCTCAGCATTTTTTAAACCATAATTGGTGGATATACCTGCTTCCCAGACGACAAGAGAACTGCTGGCGCGTTGGGTGATCGCGCCTGAGACTGGTCCATAACTGTGAAAATAGGCATTGAGAATACCCATCCCACGCGTGGCTGTCAGGAAACGATAGCGAAATCCCAACAAGCCGCGCGATGGGATTAGATAAGTAATTTGAACGGTATTATTGGGCGTATTGACCATATCCAGCATCTTGCCGCGCCGTGCCCCCAGCATTTCGACGACTATTCCAACAGTATCCGGACTGGTGTCAATCAACACCTCTTCATAAGGTTCTTCAAGGGAGCCATCTTCTCCGGGGTGCATAATCACTTCTGGACGGGATACCTGGAACTCATATCCCTCGCGCCGCATGGTTTCTATCAGAATTGCCAGGTGTAGTTCTCCGCGCCCGGAAACGATAAAAGTATCGGCTGTGTCGGTTTCCTCTACACGCAGCGAGACATTCTTCTTTAATTCGTCAAATAATCGTTCTCGTAGTTTTCGGGAAGTTCCCCATTTCCCCTCTCTGCCGGAAAAAGGAGAGGTATTAACCCCGAAAGTCATCCGTACAGTGGGCTTCTCCACATGGATGGGGGGTAGTGCGATTGGATTTTCAGGATCTGCCAACGTTTCACCGATGGCGATTCCTTCCAATCCGGCAATCGCGATAATATCACCCGCCTCAGCCTGTTCCACTTCGATACGATCCAATCCTTGATAAACATATAAATAACGGGCGCGTTCGGGTGATATTTCCCCTTCCAGATTGATGCGGGCGACTGCTTGCCCGGCTTGAATGCGTCCCGCCGAAATCCTGCCGAGTGCTGTCGTGCCGCGGTATTCGTCATATCCCAGGTTCGTTACCAGAATTTGCAGGGGAGCATCCGGGTCAACCCGCGGCGGTTGAACATGCTCCAGGATAGCCTGAAAAAGAGGTTGGAGGTTCTTCCCAAGCTTGTGGGTTGTACCTGCCTGTCCAGAAATTGCGTTGGCATAGATTACCGGGAAATCTGCCTGGCGATCATCTGCTCCCAACTCAATGAAGAGGTCAAAGGTATCATTCAGGCTGCGGTCTGGTTCGGCATCTTTGCGATCCATTTTATTAATAATCACGATGGCATGCAAACCCATTTCGAGGGCTTTCTTCAACACAAAACGAGTTTGTGGCATGGGTCCTTCGGCTGCATCAACCAGGAGTAGCACGCCATCTACCATGTTCAATACCCGTTCGACCTCTCCGCCGAAGTCAGCATGTCCCGGCGTATCCACGATATTGATCTTGACCAGTTCACCTGTGCGTGGGTCTGGGATCGTGATGGCTGTGTTTTTAGCGAGGATGGTAATGCCGCGCTCGCGTTCTAAATCGTTGGAATCCATCACCCTTTCCATGACCTGCTGGTTCTCACGGAATACCCTGGCTTGTTTTAATAATCCATCTACGAGTGTCGTTTTACCATGATCAACATGAGCGATAATAGCGATATTTCTTATATTTTGTTTTTCAATTAACATTTTTTTCTAACCAATCATTCGAGTTTATAGTAAATAATTATCTTTCCAGTGGAACTTATCAGCCAGAACCAAAACGAAGGGACTCTATCTTGTCAAAAGATGAGATATTTCGCAGTCGTTCTTCATTTTGGGCGTTGGCTTAAAATGACATCTTTGGGATATGTTAATCTTATCAGACAGATTGCTTTTTGAACAGGGTAAGGCTCAAGTCTTATGCAATTAATGTCCTAATAAGGTATAATATCGGGAAATCTGTATTGAAAGGAGCGTTAAAATAATGGATTTACAAAGCTTATTTATATTCATTGTTTTTGGTCTTGTGATCGGATGGCTTGCCGGGCAAATCATGAAAGGTCGGAGTTATGGCGTCTTTGGAAATATCATCATTGGTACGCTTGGCTCGGTGCTTGGCGGTTGGTTATTTGGTTTGCTTAATATCTCCGTGGGTGGGCTTTTGGGGCAATTTGTAGTTGCGTTAATGGGGGCGATTTTTTTGTTATTTTTCTTCCGTCAGATTTTCAAGTAAGGATTTTTATTAAATTTGGAATGGTTAACATTAATCGCAGGTTATGTCTTCTTTGATAATCGCGCGTAATAAGCATTCCAATTTCTTTGAGGGAGTATAAATTTGCTTATCCTTTGACGGTATGTTTTAATGTACAATGTAACAAAGGAGGAAAGCAAAATTGTCTAAACCTGATTCTATCTTAGATCGTCTAATTGCTCTCTACGGTAAACCGGTTGGCATGGCTGCTTTTGAGCGCCTGCAGGGGTTAATGGAGCATTACCGGAACCCCCTCTCTGCATCGGGTATCGAAAATCGGGGCGGACTATCACAGAGAGATGCAATTTTGATCACCTATGGCGATCAAGTGCTGGAAGCCGGTAGATCCCCTCTACGAACGCTGGCTGAGTTTTGCAAAGACCGCCTGAGTGATCTGGTCAGCACAATCCATATCCTGCCATTCTATCCATATACGTCGGACGATGGATTTTCTGTCGTCGATTATAAGACCGTCAATCCTGATCTGGGAACCTGGGAAGACCTCGGCAATCTGGGTCAATCCTACCGTTTGATGTTCGATGCAGTCATCAATCATATCTCCGCGCAGAGTGCCTGGTTCAAAGCATTCCTAAATAACGATCTTCCATACAGCCAGTATTTTATCGAAGTCAATAAAGATGTTGACCTCTCGCAAGTCGTGCGCCCGCGTGCCCTGCCTCTGCTCACCGAATTTATGACTCTTGCTGGAGAAAAAGCTGTCTGGACAACCTTCAGCGCTGATCAGGTTGACATTAATTATCAAAATCCTGATGTCCTTTTGGATATGGTCGATGTGCTCCTTTTTTATGCTGCCCGCGGAGCGCAGTTCATCCGCCTGGATGCCATCGCTTATCTTTGGAAAGAAGTGGGTACCTCTTGTATTCACCTGCCGCAGACCCATCGCGTGATCCAGTTATTCAGAGCAATCCTGGACGATATTGCAGCGCAAGTCATTCTGATTACGGAGACAAATGTCCCTCATCGAGACAATATCTCCTATTTCGGAAATGGGGAAAACGAAGCGCAGTTGGTCTATAACTTTGCGCTGCCGCCGCTTGTATTGCATTCCCTGCAAACAGGCGATGTATCCATCCTTTCAGATTGGGCGCGTTCGCTGAGCCTGTCTTCTAGCAGGACGACATTCTTTAATTTTCTTGCTTCTCATGACGGCATTGGATTAAATCCGGCTCGCGGCATCCTCGGCGATGAACAAATCAATGGGCTGGTTGAGAAAATCCTTGCCCATGGGGGTTTAATCTCTTATAAGCACAATCCCGATGGTTCTCGTAGTCCTTATGAATTGAATATCAACTATTTCGATGCGCTCAATGATGCAAATGGACTAGAATCTGAAGAAATTCAAATAAACCGTTTTATGGTGGCACAGGCGATAATGCTGGCTTTAGTGGGTGTGCCAGGCATTTATTTTCATAGTCTTTTTGGTTCGCGGGGCTGGCAGGAGGGAGTGACCCTGCATGGTCATAACCGGGCGATTAACCGTCAAAAATTGGAGCGTGGCGGTTTGGAGCGCAGCCTGAACGATTCGGATTCTCGTCCGTATCGTATCTTTCATCGTTTTTCTCAATTACTCCAGGCGCGTTCGCGTTGCTCCGCCTTCCATCCGAATGGTGGGCAGCGTGTTCTGAACTATGGTGAAGGAATTTTTGCTCTGCTGCGCTCTTCTATAGACCATAAAGAGCATGTGCTCTGTTTGCACAATGTTACCGACCTGCCCCAAGATGGTATCATCGAGCAGGAGAATTTGCCTCTTGGAACTGGACAGAAACCGGTCGATATTACCACGGGGCTTGAACTAACGTACCCTGGGACAACGCCATCTCAAAGTCGAAATACAAGAAATACGATCCGGCTTTCACCTTATCAGGTCATGTGGCTTGAAGGTCAATAGAACAAGTTTATCGATGGGTGTGAATAAACGGCGAACATCCCAAACCGAGATTCTAAGAACTATCAGGAGGCACAAATGGCTATAAAACATGTTTCTTCTCATCTCTCAGGTCGTCGTGTCGGGTTTATCTCCACTCGCCTGGAAGGGACGGATGGCGTCTCGCTAGAAACGGAGAAATGGGTTGAGGTGCTGGAACATCTCGACTGCCAGTGTTTCTTTTTTGCCGGTGCTTCTCAATGGGATGAAGAGCGCTCATTTATTGTTCCTGAAGTCCATTTCAGACACCCCGATATCCAGAAAATCAATAATGTGATCTTCTACAATCATATTCGTCCTGAAGCCGTTACCCGTCAAATTTACCAAATCAAGGATTATATTAAACGCCATATTTCCGATTTTGTGCGAAAATTTGATCTCGAACTTTTAATTATAGAAAACGCGCTTGCCATTCCGTTAAATGTTCCTCTGGGGATCGCACTGACCGAATATATTGCCGAAACGGGTATCCCTACCATCGCTCACCATCATGACTTCTTTTGGGAACGCAAGCGCTTTCTGGTCAATTGCGTTTGGGATTATCTCAATATGGCTTTCCCACCCCATTTACCGCCCATCCGGCATGTCGTTATTAATTCATCCGCGGCTAACCAGTTAAGTCTGCGGACAGGTATCTCCAGTCTGATCATTCCCAATGTGATGGATTTTGACCATCCTCCCGCACCTCCGGATGAATACGCCCGGGATGTACGCCAGGCTTTCCAGGTAAAGCCAGATGAAAAGTTTTTCTTACAACCAACCCGGGTTGTACCACGGAAAGGGATCGAACATGCGATTGAATTGGTACAAAGATTGGGATTTAAAGTGCGCCTGGTTGTTTCGCATGCCTCCGGTGATGAAGGTTATGAATACGAGAAGTATCTGCGCCAGAATGCTGAATTGATGGGCGTTCCTGTGAACTTCGTATCTGACATTATTCGGCAAGAGAGAGGGATAATTAATGGACAAAAAATTTATACACTCCCGGATATCTACCCCCACGCGGATTTGGTAACCTATCCTTCGGATATTGAGGGATTCGGTAACGCCTTCCTGGAGGCAGTCTATTTTCGGCGTCCTATTGTTGTCAACAATTACTCTATTTTTGATATTGACATCAAGCCAAAAGGTTTTCGGGTCATTGATTTTGATGGGTATATTACCGATCAAACGATTGAGCATACCCGCCGCGTGTTAGAAAATCCGGAGTTGGCACAGGAAATGGCAGACCATAATTATCGCTTAGCGCAGAAGCATTATTCTTACACCATGTTGGAGCGCCGGTTACAGACATTGCTGGCTGACTGCTTTGGGGAAACTGTGTAGGAATAGATCGATCAGGAAAATAGACTTAGATAGTCCACTTTAGGGAATACCATTAACTTACCGCTGACAGTGGCGTCCAACACCTGTCTGCCGTCTGCTTCGAAGGCTTGGCGTGCCATGCGGTAAGATCGTTCCGATGTTTCCAGATCTGGCAACTGCCAGCGTACGCCCTGTCCGAAGTATTGCGGGTTGAAATGGTTGGGATCATCTCCCTGCGAGGTGATGGTCGTGTTTGGTTTTCCCTGGGTGGTAAAGTTATGATCCACCCCGATCAAGATAGCAGTTTCAAAGCCCATGTAATAAGCCAGTTGCAGGGCTGCATAAGTAACTGTGGCACCTTCCCAAAGTCGTTCGCGCGCATCTGTGGCAAACTTCGGTCCTGTGTAGGTGGTATGCAGAAAAATTGGGGATAATGGGTCTTCGATTGGTTTTTGTAAATTGAAAAGGCGATGCGAATGCCAGGAAAAAAATTTAGGGATTGGCAGCGGCAGCATATTTTCAGCAAATTGTTCGATGACCAGATCATTGATTACCACCAGATAAGAGGTATTAAAACCCATCTCCGGGAAGAGCATATACACGCGATTTAAGCCGAAAGTGAATTCATTGCGTAACAAGGAAAGGTCGGTATTTTTTATACTGGGTCCATTTCCGATGATAAAACAACGTTTACCACGATGAATATTATTAAATTCTTCCAAGCGGTGGATACTTGTTCGCCGCCAGGGATGAAACGCGGCTGCGGGGAATTGCGCCGCGCGCTGCAAAGCGTAACGAGCAGAGCTTACTGCCCGCCATAATGGGGCAGGTACATTTTGCTTTATTTTTTGGCGCATTTTTTTTTCCATTCATCAAAATCAGAAATCGGTATTTCCAATCCTTCCAGTGCATTGCGGATGGTATTCCAGTGTACTCTTTCCCATGCCATCGGGCTGGAATTGGCATTGTGGGGTGCAAGCATGACTTGATCCATTTGCATTAATGGACTGTCTGCTGGCAATGGCTCCACCTCGAAAACATCCAGCGCAGCTCCTGCGATTTGCCCGCGCTGCAGGGCTTGGATGAGGGCGCCTTCTGCAACGACAGGTCCGCGTGCCAGGTTGAAGAGAAAAGCGGTCGGCTTCATCAATGCCAAGGTATCCTCGTTGATCAGATGGTAACTGGTCGGATTCAGATCACAATGCAGACTCACAAAGTCGGCACGCGCCAGGAGGTCAGGTAAAGTCGTCATTTCCAGGCTGTTTTCCAGGATGAAGTCCGGGGCAATCTCGATGATGTCATTTCCCAAAAGGGTCATACCAAAGGCGCGTGCCCGCCGCAGCACCGCTTTGCCGATATTACCGACACCCACTACGCCCAGGGTACATTCGGCTAAGGTACGTCCAGGAATTTTCTCCCATTCGCCTGATTTCATCGCCCGGTCCATCCAGGGCAAACGGCGGTTAAAGGATAACATATATCCAAACACAGAGTCGGTAACTGGCAGCGTAAAAGCATTCGGGGTATTCCGCACCTGAATACCCAGCATCTGCGCGGCTTTCTGATGAATAGAATCGATGCCGGTACCCCATTTAGAGATTACCTTAAGCCGCGGTGCGCATGCCTTAAGCACAGATTCAGTATAACGGTCATCTCCGCATATTGCGGCGTCAAACCGTCCAGCATATACCAGTAAATCTTCCTCGTTGAGGCGTTCTTGTACATTGGCTATAATCACATCCAAGCCGTAATGCTCAAAAATGGGTGTGAAACGCTCCATAAATGGGAGGATATAAGGTGCAGAGATTAATACGGTTGGTTTCATAAGTTCCTTTTCCTAGTTAAGCGGCATTTGCCAGACACCACTAAATTCTTTTTCAATCTCCTCTTCGATGCGGGTCTGAATATCGAAGATTTGCCGGTAAATTCCTTCCTGAGAAAGCAGTTCGGCGTGAGTTCCGGCTTGTGCGATCTCACCCTGTTCCAATACCAGAATAAAGTCAGCCCGCATGACGGATTGGATCCGATGGGCTATGATAAAAGTTGTGCGTCCTTGCATCAGGTTTTCGAGGGCAGATCGAATTTCTGCTTCAGTTTCCATATCAACGGATGAAGTGGCATCGTCGAGAATGAGGATGCGTGGGTTTTTGAGCAGTGTACGGGCGATGGCGACCCGTTGTTTCTGCCCGCCGGAAAGCGTGACGCCTTTCTCCCCCACCAGAGTACGATAGCCTTCTGGAAAGGAAAGAATAACATCATGGACGGCTGCTGCCCGAGCAGCCGTCTCGATTTCCTCGTCACTGACCTTGCGGTTTACGCCATACGCAATATTATCCCGAATCGTTCGCGAGAATAGAAACGGCTCTTGCTCAACAATCCCAATGTGTTGGCGCAAATAGGTACGTGGGTATCGCTTAAGTTCTTTGCCATCCAGGGTGATGCTGCCACTTGTATAATCATAGAAACGTGGCAGCAGGCTGGCTAGGGTGGTTTTACCGGAGCCAGTGGAACCCATCAGGGCGATAACTTGTCCGGGCTTACATGTAAATTGGATATTTTTTAGAACGAGCAAAGAGGATGATCGGGAGTTCTCTTCTTTATTTTCTTTCCCTTTAATAGCTTCAGGTGCACAACCGGAGCCTACTTCTGCCTCATAACCAAAACAGACATCCCGGAAAATGATTTCTCCGCGCAATTCATCTGGCAGGGCATCTCCACTGGTGATATCTTCGCGATTTTCGCGAATCACTTCTGCCAGGCGTTGGTACGAAACAGTGCCCTTAGACATCTCAACAATTAATTGTCCCAGATTACGGATGGGCCATAGAATCATGATTAACATCCCCGCAAAAGACATGTAAGTACCCGTCGTTATGGTACCTTCGATAGCCATCCGCGCCCCGAGGAAAAAACCCAGCAGCATCTGTGCCCCAATCAAAATATCAGAAGTTGGCCAGAACAAAGCATGCATTAGCAGCAGATGACGTCCCCGGCGGTATTTTTCCCAATTCTCACGATCAAATTTCTCGATTTCAAAAGACTGGCGGGCAAATGCTTTGACGACCCGTACCCCGGATAAGTTCTCCTGGAGGACACTGGAGAGCACGGCTTCTTGTTCTTGAAATGATTCATATGCCCGAGAGATGCGCTGGAAAAAGAACAGCGAAAAAAGGATCACGAATGGTATTACGATGACGGAGGACAGCGCAAGCCGCCAATTTAATACCAACAGGAAAATCAGATTAACCACGAAAAGCGTCGTAATCCTGCCGGCATTAATCGCTTGATCGGCAAAGAGACGGCGCACTGCATCTACATCCGAAGTAGCCCGCTGGATTAAATCTCCAGTTTTGGTATTATCATGATAAGGAAATGGCAGACGTTGAATATGGTCAAAAATAAATTCACGGATATGTTTTACCAGACTTTCAGAGGTGCCTGCAGCTTCTCGCCGCCCTAAAAAAGTGAAACCACCTTCTGCTGCTGCCAATGCCAGGAATCCCAGGGCAACAAAGGGCAAGAGACCCCCAAATTGGTTATGCTTTAGCAAATGATCCACAAAATATCCCAGAAGCAAGTAAGTGGAAGATCGCGCCACGGCTGCCAACCCCATGCTAATGATCGCTGCAAAATATCGCAGGCGGTAACCCTGCATCAGTTTCCATAAACTGATCAGGCGGTTAGCGGAGATTGTTTGCCGGAGATCTATTTGATTTAATGGTTTCATGCTCGCTTCTTCTCATTACAGCCATGCGATTGTACCGCGATTTGGACATTTAAGCACGGTGGTGAATTTGCTTACTTTTTGTCCTGCCAGGCTTTATCTTCAACATTGCCAGGATGAGTAAGGCTACGGATAAGATTCCACCGCAGAAGAAAGGTGCGGTATAATCTTCCTAAAAAATAGAAAGGTCAAGAATAATACAATGCATACTCCCCTGGTCTTATCTCCCTTAGAAGGGATTCCGCTCATTCAAGCTGGCGATGATCTTGTCGGATTTATCCTTCAAGCATCGAAACGGCAATCCATCCCTTTACAAAATAATGATATCTTTGTTATCACCCAGAAAATTATCTCAAAGGCTGAGGGGAGGATAGTGGATTTAAAGACTGTTGAACCCTCGGCTTATGCCCTGGATTTGGCTGGCGAGACACATAAAGATCCCCGCTTAGTTGAGTTGATCTTGCGTGAAAGTAATGCTGTTATTCGGGTGGGACATGATGTCATTGTTGTAGAGCATAAGCTTGGTTTTGTGTGTGCAAATGCTGGTGTGGATCAATCGAATATTGAGCCGCCAGAACGTGCGCTGCTTCTGCCAGAGGATCCGGATGAGTCAGCCCGCCGAATCCGCCAGCAATTAGAAGTAGAAACTGGCATGCACTTGGGTGTCTTGATCATCGATTCGCACGGTCGTTCCTGGCGAGTAGGTGTGATCGGAGTGAGTGTAGGGTTAAGTGGAATGCCGGGCGTAGTAGATTTACGGGGTAAGTCTGATCTATTCGATCGTACTCTGCGTATTACGGTGGTTGCTGCTGCAGATGAACTTGCGGCGGCTGCTTCGTTGGTTATGGGGGAGGCAAACGAAGGTACACCGGTTGTGCATGTCCGTGGTTTTCCCTATCCCTTAGAAGACGGGAATATGAGTCAATTATTGCGATCTAGAGAGACAGATTTATTTCGGTGAATTAGAATGAATAATAATAGAATATTCTAATAAATTATTAAGGATAATATTTAGATAATTTTGGTAAGATATATTTAGTATTCAGAAAGGAAAGGTTTGAATCCTTTGGAAGTCAACCTATATTTCTGAAGCTAAATCTGCATACGGTACATCCTTACTCCTTTCTTTCTCTCTCATCCACAGGGTGACAAGCTGGTTTGTTGTCACCCTGTGGACATTTTATTGATAATTTCCTAGAAAAAAGATAACTTACTGCGGTGGATAGCATCATTTACGATGGTTTCTGCATCATCTCGAAAGTGCTTTAAATGCTGCATGATGACCGTGTGATCGTCGGCTGGATTTTCTGGTAAAGGGGGAATTTCATAAAACACGCCCGCTAATTCATTGTAGGATGCTTCGTCTAGTTTAGCTTGATGTGGATGTTCATAAGTAGGTAAATGCCAGCCACGATGATGATAATAGGTTATCACTTCGAAGAAATGGAAAAGCATTTCTTCGTGTAAAATTGAATCCATTTGCTGTTCTAGCCAGTTCTGGACGGTCTGTTTCTCTGAGGGGGGAAGATAACCGGCGATTATCTTCATATCAGGATCGGGTATTTCAAAGCCGGGACAGTAACTCATGATATGGTAGGAAGTTTGGAGAGGTTTATTGCCGTACCATCCATCCGTAACCATGCCAATGGGGAAAATGCGGCAAGTATGTGGGCGTGCAGGATGGATAGCGCACATCAGTACGGATTCTGCATCGATTGTACTTGCATAGAGAAATGAACAGGCACAGATGAGTTGTCCTTGATAAGAGAAGCTGTCAAAATTCAGTTTGAGGTAAGGTAATCCACTGATATGTTCGAGATCATAAATAAAAGGATTTCCTGAGAATGTATCACGCGCAGCCGGATTACGCTGTAAGTACCATTGAATACGAATGTACTCCGGCGGCATGACATGAATTGGCGTGGATAGGTTTCCGCAACACAGGTGTCCACATCCTTGGCATGAAAACGGCAGTGCGTCACTTAAGGCTAATGGCGTATGAGACTTGCTCAAAGCCAACATTTTTTCATTGACCATAATAACCTCTTTGAATCAATTATAGCACGGCGGTATCAAATATGTTCTGAGACGATTTTAATCAAGAGAATGCGCTTTCATATATTTTCGATGTTGTCAGGCTATCTTAAAGAATAGAAATATAGTAGAATCGGTTCCATAACAAGTTATATATTCATGATTGATGGAAGGAAATATGACATCTGAACCGTCTTCAGTACCTCAAAAAAGTTCTCTGCATGACCCAGTGATAAATGATTTCTCCATTACAGTGGGAACACGCAATGGTTCCGGCAGCGCCACATCGAATCTTACTTTGTTGCGTGCGTTATTTCGGATGGGTATTCCGATTTCTGGTAAAAATCTTTTCCCTTCAAATATTCAAGGTCAACCAACCTGGTTTACGATCCGTATTAGCAAAGATGGTTATCTGGCGCGCACTGAGAAGCCGGAAATCGTCGTTGCGATGAACACAGATTGTTTTGTTCAGGATGTGAAGTCTATCATACCCGGGGGGGTTCTTTTTTATGACCAGGATATTAACTTACCCATAGATAGAAAAGATATTGTATGTTATCCGATGCCTGTTAAACAATTAGTTAAAGGCATGGATGTGCCTTCTAATTTACGCAGTTACGCTGCTAATATGGTTTATGTGGGTGTGATGGCGCAAATTTTGAGTATCGATCTGCAAAAGATTTATCAGGCGATCGATTTTCACTTCAAAGGCAAAAAGACCGCCGTAGATCTTAATTATGGTGTTGCCAATGCTTCCGCCATTTGGGCATCCGAAAATTTGCAAAAAGGGGATCCATACCGGGTTGAGCCCATGGACAAAACCAAGGATTATATTCTTGCTGAAGGAAATACGGCAGCAGCCTTAGGGTCTTTGTATGGTGGCGTGCAATTTGTGAGTTGGTACCCTATCACACCGGCTTCAACAATACCAGAAGAGTTAAACTACTATCTTCCGATGTTACGAAAAGACCCGGTCTCGGGAAAATATACCTGTGTTGTTGTCCAGGCTGAAGATGAGCTGGGGGCGATTGGAATGGCAGCCGGAGCTGGCTGGGCAGGATTGCGCGCCATGACCTCGACCTCCGGTCCTGGCATTTCCCTTATGGCTGAATTTACCGGACTTGCCTATTATACAGAAACGCCCATTGTCATTTGGAATGTAGCTCGTGTGGGTCCGAGTACAGGAATGCCTACCCGCACTGCTCAAGGAGATGTTACTTTTACATATTTCTTGGGGCATGGGGATACAGATGCTATTATCTTATTCCCGAAAGATCCGAATGAATGTTTTGAGTTTGGTTGGAAAGCGTTCGATTACGCTGAACGATACCAGACACCGGTCTTTGTTATGTCAGATCTCGATTTGGGGATGCAATATTGGATGACGGAACCTTTTAAATACCCCGATACACCAATGGATCGGGGCAAGATCCTTTGGGAGGAGGATCTTGAACGTCTTAAGGATGAATGGGGACGGTATAAGGATGTTGACAACGATGGTATTCCATACCGTACCTTGCCAGGCAACCGTCATCCCAATGCGGCTTGGTTAGCGCGTGGTACAGGACATAATGAATATGCCAAATACACAGAATCGGCAGAGAAATGGGAAGAAGTAATGGACCGGATCAAGAAGAAATTCGAGACGGCGCGTGAGCAGATTCCTCTTCCGAAAATCGATATTATGGATAATGGATCTCCCATTGGTTTGATATGTTACGGAACAACTTGGATGGCGGTTGAGGAAACTCGTCATATTCTGCGAGACCAGCATAACATTAAGACGGATTATCTGCGGATCCTTGCTACCCCTTTCAGTAAGCAGATTTGCGAATTCATCCAACAGCACGAGCGCGTTTATATTGTTGAACTGAACCGCGATGGTCAGATGCGCCAATTGCTGACGATGGAATATCCAAAATTGGCAACTCGGCTTGCTTCGCTGTGCCATGCAGATGGTCTATCGATGTCTACCGAATGGCTGTTAAAGGCTTTTCTTAAGAAGGAGGCAGAGTAATATGTCGAATGAAGTTAATCAAATTGGTCTTAGTAAAGCAGACTATCGTGGTGCAGTATCCACTTTATGTCAGGGCTGTGGGCATAATTCTATTGCCAACCAGATCGTCTCTGTCGCTTATGAATTGAACCTTCATCCCGAAGATATCATAAAATTCAGTGGTATTGGCTGTTCCAGTAAATGTCCAACCTATTTTTTGGGACGATCATTTGGTTTTAATGGTTTGCATGGGCGCATGCCTCCGGTTGCCACCGGCGCTTTGTTTGGGGATACACGCCTAAAAGGGCTTGGGATGAGTGGCGATGGGGATACGGCAAGTATCGGAATGGGACATTTTAAGCATATTAACCGCCGTAATCCCAACCTGGTTTATATTGTGGCGAATAACGGTGTTTATGGATTGACGAAGGGGCAGTTCTCTGCAACTGCTGAAAGAGGATTGACACTTAAACGCCAGGGCGTTAATCCCTATATGCCGATTGATATTTGTACAGAGGCACTTATTAGTGGAGCCTCTTTCGTTGCTAGATCCTTTGCAGGTGATGCAAAACAACTTAAGTCGCTGCTGAAAGGTGCTTTCAGCCACAAGGGATTAGCAGTTTTGGATATTATCAGTCCATGCGTAACCTTCAATAATGACGAGTCTTCTGTTCATTCTTATGACTGGGCTAAGACGCATCAGACGTTATTGCATGATATTTCTTATATCCAGCATTTTGAAGAAATCATGATTGAAGACGATTTCTTACCTGGGATGGTCAAGGAAGTATCTCTACATGACGGGTCAGTCATTGTGTTAAAGAAGTTGGAGCGCGATTACGATCCGACGAATTTGGTAGAGGCACACCGCTTGATGGCAGAAGCCAGCGACCAGAACTTTATGCTCACTGGTTTGATCTATCTTAATCCGGAACAACCTACGTTAACCGATATCTATGATATGCCGGAAGATACACCCTTTAACCGGATGACAGAAGATCGTTTGCGACCCGCTGCGGAGACGATGGATAAAATCAATAAATTGATGTTCTAGTTGAAGCCCTCACCGAATTCCCGCCTCTTTTCCCCAGGCGGGAATTTCTATTTTATTTGTTCCTGATGCGAAAACATAATACGGTATCCATGCGACCCCGAAGAACTCGATCATCAGGTCTTTTTTGTAGATCGGCACAGGGATCTCACGAACCTGGTTTGCAATATCCGCCCATTTTTCATGGATGATTTGTCGTGCCCGGTCGCGTGCTAAGGTTAGCGTTTCAGATTGGTTTCTAAGCCCCTCGATATTGGCTTGTTCCTCTTCTCTATCTGATTTTGCTTGTTGGGTCATGCGATTTTTGGTCATTGAAGTTGCAATCCGCCGTCGTCTGCCGCTGAATAGGATTAATACATTCTCGAAATGCGTGATCGGTTCTTCTTGTTGGCACTTTTCCAATAAGTTATTTTTTGTTTCTAATTCGTGTTCAGCTCGGATGAGTTTCTCCTGGTACTGATTTATCTTTTTCTCAAAAAGTGTATAACTATCTTGGATTTCCTCATCACGGTTCTTCCGGGCTGTTTCTGCACTTAATCGCCGAATACCTGCTTGCGAATCTTCCATTCCCCCAAACAATTTCAATGCTTCATTTGTCCAGATTTTTATTGGCTTGGCTCGGAAAGACCAATCGGTAAATTCCTGGCGCAGTTTATTTATTGAGTTACTATTATTCAATGGAGCGATTAAGGCAGCAAAACGATATGCGAATAATTGGGAAACAAACGGATCATTTTGTAAATCATGTTCTTGGACGGGAGCGATGAGGTATTCATCCCAATGAATAACGCCGCGATGTTGCAGGTTCTCAATCAAGACTGTATTAATAACTTCTGTGTCCAGGTTGTATTTATGTTGGATCAAACGTAAGCGTGACTGACCCAATAAAGCCGGATGATATTGGAGCATGCCTTTAGAATGCGTTTCTGGTGGCGTAATTCCATTCATCGCACATGAATTTTCGGGGCTAAGATTAGCCGGCAGAAAAAATTCCTTGATTTGAGGAGGGATGGCTGGACGCACATTGGTACCGGCGGATAAGTTTTGTTCTTGCTCTAAAGAGACGGGTGCCATATCAATGATACAATATTTTGTCTAGCCTAAACCGATCATTCCTTCGACAATTGCATGGGTCGAAAGATCGGTAGGATCATATATAAAAAAGAAGTTTGGTTATCTTTCCTTGTTGGGAATCAAAGACACACCCCAAAAAGAATTGGTTGTTCTTGTTAAATGTCATTCCTCAGGTAACAGTGTTCCTGGTAATTTGGATCTTCGATCCGTCTGATCATAGACTTTATCATAGCTAACCAGGGTAAGATCGTAAAGCTCTGCAGCCGCATATTGGTAAGCAGATACATAGTTCAGATTGTATTTCTTGGCTATTTGTACAATCTTATCAGTTAGATCTGTTCCGAGCTGGACTCGCCAAACTTCCCCTTTTTTGAAAAGATCATTTAACAATTGGAAATAAGCCGTTTGCATGTTTTGTTTGAAGAGGATGATACCAAGTGTATGGAGAGATAAATCGGTTACATACAATTCATTAAAAGGTGTCCGGCTTAAAAATCGTTTTGCTTCACCGCTTTGTTCACGACGTAAAAAGATTTCCAGAAAAACACTCGTGTCAACTAGATACATTGGTTTCCTCCCACCATTGATTGGCTAATTGCTGCAACTCCACAGTAGAGTATTTATCAGCAAGCCCAATGAGTGCACCTTCCCACTCGAAGGTGAATTTATTGGTTCGGTAATCGCGCATATACTTTTTGTGTAAAAATAACACAAAGTCCTCCACCTCTTTTTTTTGTTCTGGTGGTAGTTCATCGATTAATTTTGTGAAATTGGTATCATTCATAACTTGCTACTTCACTGTATAAAATAGATTTGTGATAAGTGGTTTAATGCAGGTTTTATGCCAGATCACTCAATTGGTTTTTCTTTATCGTGAAATTCAGCCTCGATGATATCTTCCTCTTGAATCGGTTTTTCGGATGGGTTACTCGATTGAAAACCTTGAGGTATGTTGGAAGTTACATTTTCTAACGCTTTAAGGTGTTCATCAACGACCTCTTTAGGACAGAACTCAATAAAGAAATAGAGTGCTAAGCCAACTATAGCAGCATCGTCCAGCGGTCCTATCATAAGATCGATTGGAGAAATAAAATAAATAAGTGAGCTGATGGGCAGCAATTTGAGTACCGGACTTATTCTTTTATCTGCCATCAAACGACCAATTAACTTTATATAAGTCATTGTATCTTGAAAAAAGCCGCCTTGATGTTTAATGACCTTTTGGGGTTTTTCTTTATCCATGGTTGCCTCCGTACATTTCTATAATATATTATAGCCTATTTAGAACCGTGGAGATAGAGATTTATCATCGTAATATTTTGCAAAAATCAACACCTTAAGGTATAATCTAATTGTCTAACAACTAGACGATAATTTGAGGATAATAATAATATTTTATTTAATAAATGGAGAGATTCTAAGATGACTAAAAAAGTAGCTGTGGTAGCCATCGGTGGAAATTCCTTGATCAAAGATGGGAAACACCAATCGGTTGAGGATCAAAACTTAGCCGCGAAAGAGACCTGTTTTCACATTGCAGATATGATCGAAGCTGGGTGGGATGTGGCAATTGGACATGGAAATGGTCCACAGGTTGGTTTTATTCTGCGCCGGTCAGAAATTGCAAATAAAGTGGAAGGGATGCATGAAGTTCCTTTGGATGTTTGCGGCGCGGATAGTCAAGGGGCGATTGGGTATTCTTTAACTCAGAATCTGCAGAATGAACTTAAAAAACGCGGGGTTAATAAAACGGTCTGCACTGTGATCACTCAGGTACTGGTGGATCGGAACGATGCGGCATTTAAAAGCCCATCAAAACCGATTGGTAGTTTTATGGATGAAACCGAAGCCAAACGCCGTGCTGCGGAATTAGGCTGGGATGTTGTGGAAGATGCCGGTCGCGGATGGCGCCGCGTAGTTGCTTCTCCAATTCCTCAAAGAGTAGTTGAGCTCGACTCTGTAAAGACTTTGATCGAAGCCGGTACGATTGTTATAACTGTAGGCGGGGGTGGTATTCCCGTTATCGAAGATGAGAAGGGAAATCTGGTTGGCACAGCCGCAGTTATCGATAAAGATTATGCCAGCAGCCTTTTAGCGCAATTAATCAAGGCGGATTTATTGTTAATCTCTACTGCCATCGAAAAAGTATCTCTCAACTTTGGTAAACCGGATCAAAAAGATATAGATCGTATGACTCTGGCAGAAGCAAAGCAATACCTTGCAGATGGAAAACACTTTGCAAAAGGTTCTATGGCACCTAAAATTCAGGCGATCATCTGGTTCCTTGAAAATGGTGGTAAAGAGGCTCTGATTACAAACCCAGAGAATATTGGTAGAGCACTGCGTGGAGAAACGGGAACCTGGATCGTTCATTAATCTCATCAATTAATAAGACATTAACTTCCAAGAAACCCAAAATTATGCCATAATCGGCAGCCTTCGTTTTGGGTTTCTTGGTTTTTAAATTTATAGGTACATATTATTTGAAAATAATCTTTGCCTGCCTATTCCTTATCTGGTAAATTTGAGGTACAATAAAATCGTGGTATTTGAATAATTAGTGAATGGGGTCTTCTTTATGAATAAAAAATATATTTTCTTGCCCCTGCTTTTATTGGTTGTCTTGATATCAACGATGGCAGTGACACCTAAACCAGGTCCAATGGCGATTTTAACTTTAGTCAATAAAATGGTGAATCAACCTGGTGTTGTATCGTTAAAGGGTTTAACAAATTTCTATAACTACAATTTGACCTCAAGAGCCTATAAAGTTGATGTGTTATCTGCGGATGGGCCGGTTGGCAAGTCAAAAGACGATTCTCCCAGAAATCTTAAAACAGAAGTAACAACGTATCAGGTGCGTCAAGATTGGTACGAAGCAACCATAAGCGCATGTGGATTTATTATTGAGGGTATGGTTGACCTGCGAAGTAATTCACAGATTGTATTTCCTGCGTGTGAACATGGACTATATGGAAAACAATATATTGTCCTACCGCGTTCTCCTTGCATTAAGAATCCAACACTCCCCTTCTGCAGAAAAGAAGGTTTTGTTTTAACATATAAAGGTGGTAGAGGAGAAAGTAAAAATATTAAAGTTAGGCAACCACCTGTAAGTGTTACTCAATAACGTCGCTGAGATGACGTGTTTTTCTAAATTATCCTATAATTATAAAACGGTTTGAGATTGGCTGAATAATCCAATCTCTTTTCGTGTCTGGTAGATTGATTGAGGAGGAAAATTAAATGTCTATCGTAAATAATCAAAATGGAGAAGGTAAAGTCGTTCTTGCTGAGATCGGTAAACTCAAACGCGAGGTCACTCTGCTTCCCTTGTTTGGTTTGATTTACTTTACCGTATGCGGCGGT
Organism: Chloroflexota bacterium; assembly: GCA_037142095.1. Taxonomy (GTDB): domain Bacteria; phylum Chloroflexota; class Anaerolineae; order Anaerolineales; family DRKV01; genus JBAXBF01. The sequence goes on along the minus strand of JBAXBF010000016.1, from coordinate 3,256 downwards.
GCATTTGGTGCTGAAGCCATTATAGGATTTTCGGGTCCTGGATTGGCAATCGCATTGTTCTTCTTAGTCCCCCTTGTGTATAGTATTCCAAATATGCTGATGGTGCGTGAATTGCAGTCGATGATGCCGGGGGAAGGAGGGTATTATCATTGGGTAAAACAGGCATTTGGACCCTTCGCGGGTTTCATGGCTGGCTGGATGAATTGGGTTGTGTCATGGGTTGATGTCTCCATTTATCCTGTATTGGCAGCTTACTATATCGGCTATTTTTTTCCAGCCATTCGGGAAGGTCTTCAGATTGGGAATCTATTTATTGATAGTAATATTTTATCTTTAATTATTGCGCTGATATTGATCTGGAGTATCAGTTATCTTAATGTGCGTGGTGCTCGTATTGCAGGTTTGGTAACCAATTGGCTTGGTATTTTTATGGTAATTCCATTGATTATCATCTCAATACTGGGTATTTATCAGTGGATTCGGGGTGGTGTCACTGTTTCCTTGCCATTTATTCCAGAAGGTCAAAATATCTTCGGGGCTTTGAGTACAGGGATTTTTGTGGCTATGTGGAATTTTATGGGCTGGGAATTACCTTCAGCCGCTGGAGATGAGATTGTTAACCCAAGACGTACTTATCCAATGGCAATGCTATTGGTTTTAATTGCAGCGATTGCCACTTATTTATTGCCCACTTTGGCAGGTCTGTATGGGGGTGCTGGAGAAGATGGAAAATATCAACTCTGGGGAATCGAAGAAAGCGCCAGTGGAGAAGGTATCGCTCCGGCGATGGAAGACTATGGTATCTCTGCGGATAAATTACAATCATGGGGTGTTGACCCTACAAGCTCTGTGGGCTGGGAATTTAATGATATTGCTCATGCGATTGGAGAAAAGATCAGCGGTAAAGATAGCCCTTTGCCCTGGATATTAGGAGGTATGGTTACCATATCCGCGGTCCTGGGGATGATTGGCTTGTTTATTGGAAATAGCCTGGGAGGTACCCGCGTCCCATTTGCTATGGCAGAGGATGGAATGATGCCGCGTTGGATGGTCAAGGTTCATGGTCGTTATGGTACACCATGGGTTTCGATTGTCTTTTGTGCCATTCTTTACAGTATCTTTTCCTATTCCGCCTTTGCAGTTCTGGTCGTGATTGACGTTTTTATGAATGTTGTCGTTCTCTTGATGCAGTTCCTGGCACTTTGGAAATTAAGACTGGCACGTCCTGATATTAAGCGTTGGAAGATTCCGGGGGGTTGGGCAGGGCTTACCATAATTACCTTAGGACCATTTTTAATTTTCTTCCTGGCTGTTTATTCTCAATTTCAAGAAGAAGGATTTAATTCGCTTGGATTGGCATTGGTTGCAATTGTAGTTGGAATGTTGGTTTACTTCCCAGTCCGCCGCTATATTAAGCCCGGCGTGCCAGATATAGACCCATTTGAGTTAGAAACAGAAACTGATTGATCTAAAAACATCATGTTATAATCATGCTTGCTATGCAATCTATCACTGTACATGTTCCTGCGACAACTGCCAATCTCGGACCCGGCTTTGATTCCCTGGGGTTGGCATTAGATTTGTGGAATCAAGCCACCTTTGAGTTAATTGGAAACGGAATTCAAGTAGAGATTCAGGGTGAAGGGAAAGGTCGCTTGGCGACAGATACTCGCAATCTCATCGCCCAAGCCGCGTTGAAAGTATATGCGATAACTGGTAATTTGCCGGTTATTGGCTTGAAAATTCGTTGTCAGAATTGTATTCCGCTTGGATCGGGATTGGGTTCGAGTGCAGGGGCAGTACTTGCTGGTTTGATGGGAGCCAATGCTTTGTTGGATAATCCCCTTGATCAAGAACAGATTTTAGATTTGGCAACTGAGATGGAAGGTCATCCCGATAATGTTGCTCCAGGCTTGTTTGGCAGTTTGGTGATTTCTACAACCTTAATTCCAGAACCTACCGATAACCGTCCGCCCATTGTCGCACGCCGGGTAACCGTTCCAATGCTCGAAACAGCGGTTGTGGTCCCGGCAATCGATTTACCAACGAAGAAAGCACGCGCGGCACTGCCCGTTCAGGTGGCGATCCGCGATGCGGTGTTTAATATTGGACGAGTGGCGTTAGTTGTTGAGGCACTGCGCAGTGGTGATCTTGATTTACTTGGCAAAGTCATGGACGATCGGTTGCACCAGCCTTACCGCTTTAAACTAATTCAGGGCGCTGATGAAGCCGTTCAAGCTGCCCATGATGCTGGGGCATCTGCTGTGGCGCTTTCAGGTGCTGGACCGGGAATAGTCGCCTTTACAAAGAAAGGTGCCAACCAAGTTGTAACGGCGATGATCAACGCCTTTGGTGCAGTGGGGGTCAATGCGCGTGGTTGGGTACTTAAGGTTGCAGAAAATGGCGCATGGGTTGAAAAGAATTTTTAGGATGAATTCAATTTACCTTATTGATTAATTTGAGTTTGATTATTGGTATCGTATGTGGAACTATATAAAAGGAGAAAAATAATGTATCAGCAATATCATTTATCTCATCTTGATGCGTTAAAAATTGTCTCAGCCATTCAAGCAGAGTTAGAGAAAACAGGAAGAGGAGCGGCAATCGCGGTGTGTGATGCTCAAGGTGAGCTGCTTGCCTTCTTGCGGGTAGATGGATGCAGGTTACCATCGATCAATATCGCCATTAATAAAGCTTTCACTGCGGCGCGTGAGAAGAAGGAGTCAAAGGCGGTTGGTGATTCTTCAAAACAACAAGGTTATCCGATGACGAACTTCGGTGACTTACGCTATACAGCCTGGGGTGGCGGTGTACCTATCCTTTATCAAGGTGAGGTCGTTGGCGGTATCGGCGTGAGTAGTCTACCGGAAGAAGAGGATATGGTGCTGGCTCGCATGGGTGCCGCTTTGATTCATTAACGGCAGGCGTTCTGGACGTGCTCCTCGTAAGTTTGGGCAAACGCATGTTTACCTGATCCGTCACATAAAGCCCGAAAATAAAAATATCCACTGCTTGCTGGAAATGCAACAGCTCGAATAGCACTTATTGTTGGACTGCCAATGGGGGATGGAGGCAGTCCATCGTAAAGATAGGTGTTGTAAGGAGAGTCGGTTTCCAGGTCTGCGACAGTGAGAGGAGATGGCCACCAACCGCGTCCCGCTTGCCCACCTACGGCAAATTGGATCGTTGGATCGGCTTCTAGCTTCATTCCCGAGGTTATGCGGTTAAGGTACACAGATGCGATGGTCGGTTCTTC
>JBAXBF010000015.1:0-23202 GCA_037142095.1 Chloroflexota bacterium | reverse complement strand
TGGAGAACAGCCGTGACCCGCAGGAGATGGAAAGGGCAGTGTCTCTCTTGGTGGATTGGCTGGTAGAACCGACATTTAATGAACTGCGCCGGGCATTTTTTGAATGGCTCAGCCGTGTGTTCCTCCCTGTTCACTTTCCCGGGGTGGACTTCAGCAAGATCGATGAGTTGAGTGAGGTGAAAGATATGTTAGCAGAAAAAGTAATTGAGTGGACAGAAGAGTGGAAACAACAAGGATTACAACAAGGACGACAAGAAGGACTACAAGAAGGACTTCAACAAGGTGTACAGCAAGGGCTACAACAAGGTGTACAACAAGGACTACAACAAGGTGTACAACAAGGACTACAAAAGGGAATACTGCAAACCCGGCGGGAAGATGTTTTAGACGTTTTGAGCGACCGCTTTGGTTCAGTGACACAAGAAATTACGGATAAGCTGCAAACCATCGAAGATCCAATCCGTTTGAAAACCCTTCTTCACAAGGCAATCCGGATTCCTTCCATTAAGGAATTTAGCGAACTGCTCAAATAAGTGATTGATTGAAATTTCACTGACGGACTTGGTAAACGAAAAGCAAGCCCAAAGCAGATGAAGAATACAGCCATAAGTTACTGGAAGTGCTTGAGAAAGAGGCAGCATAAGTAGAGATTGATTTTACAACCTGGATGATAGACCGCTTATGCCAAAGTGAGACCCGTTTTCGAGCATTGTTGTGAACCCGTTAAAACGTTTTCGTTTCTCGAAAGATAGAGGCTTTGACAATAAACTCCAGGACAATATTGATGAAGTCGTAAAATCAGCAGAAAAGACGATGGTATCCCAGAATAACCTGGCTGCTGATTTTCGTCAGTAAATATCTACAAACCTATGAAGGTTCGCTTATAATCGAAAAGCCCAATTTCTTATTGCTTTTTTTGGCGAAGGTATTGCATTAAAATAAAAATAAGGACGCCTCTTTCAAATTAGAGGCGTCCTTATTTATCCAGACTGTTATGCAAACGGTATATTCGCTTCTTGCGAATAACTCTTCCCGACCAAAGGCATGCCAGTCAGAATCAGGTGCATCAACTTTGCCCCTCCGAGCTGGACGACATACCCAGAGACAACAAGAAGTACATTTGCGATCTGATCTGCCTGTCCATCTAAATAAGTGACATCTGCTTGCGGTCTAAAAACTTGCAGAGAAAGCAAGGCTGCCAGGCCGACAAGATTGAGAATGGCAGAATACGTCTGAGCCTGCCCATCCTTTACAAGACCAGCAGACTTCAAAATGTTGATGATAGCTGCCACCAATGCGGCGAAACCTGCCAATGTACCGAATTGAATAACCAAATTGTTGAAATCCATAAATCTAATTCTCCATATTCATAATCCTAAATTGACTTTGTATATTTACTGAATATCCATCCACTGGGACGAAATATCCTAAACCAAACATTCCCATCCGGATCCGCTTTGTTATCAATCACTTCAATCTGAGCACCTCTATAAAGCTGCCCGATCTTCGTGCTTGCTGTGGTTGGATCGGATCGTATAAAAAGATTATTTGTCGTTATTTCATATCTACCTCCTATAACTTGTGGTAATACTGGTTCTGGTATTGTTTGATCGGTTGGAATATTTAATTGAATAAAACGCAACGGATCAACATATTCGCTATAAGCTGGGCTGCCTCCTGGAGCTTTGATCCCCCAATGCAGATGAACGCCAGTCGCACACCCTGTTTCGCCCATTTCGCCAATCTGCATCCCTGCTCCAACTTGCAATCCGGTGCTTGTCATCGCTCGTTTGAGATGCGCATAATAGGAATAGATGTTATTCCCATGATCTATTTTGACATAATTTCCATATCCCCCCGCCTCGAAGCCAACATAAGCGACCCTTCCAGCAGCACTCGCTCGAATGGCGTCTCTCAACCAACCTCCAAAATCGACCCCATTATGCCCTGGATAAGACCATCCAGGATGTTGGGATCTGTCCTGATAAAATGCTGGATTCTCTCCGAAAACTTGTGTGAATTGTGGGTTGTCCACAGGATATTGCATAACAAGATTTCCCATATTACTCCCTTACGTTGTCTTTGGATTGTCAACAGCGATGCACATCTCGCCGTTTTCTGCCATCAGTTTGTCCAGCGTTTTGTATGAAAGCCAAACCTGCGGCCACGAGGCTCCCCAGGTGTTGATGAACTTGATCGCCTGTCTTTTGTCGGATGCCCCGATCCCGCAGATCGCATGACCGCCGAGTAAACTTCCAAGATCAGATTGAGTACCAATCCAACGCTCGCCTTTCATGTTTTTAGGTTCCATCATGGTTGCGTACCAATTTATTCCAAATACGAAAGGACGCCCTAAAGCGATAGCCGTACGAGCGTCATCGGCGGTTGCCCCCCAATAGTATGAAGCAACGCCATCGTTCAAGTCTGTTACCTTCTCTGTTTTCTTTTGGTGACCAAGATGTTGAAGCACCCAAAAGGCTGCCCAAACGTATGTGCCTGTGTCCTCACTTGGATCGCTCGCCGGATCGTTATCATTCAATTGCGCTTGACGGTACAGCCAGATGGCATCGTATTTCTGCTGCGGAACGCAATTGTAAATGCTCATCATCCAAGAAGAGGAGAACCCGACACAAGCCCCCATCTCTCCTTGATCGTAGTAATTGCGTAATCCCAATGGAACGATTAATACCCGTTCAACCGAACGAGCTGAGGTGAGAGCCAATTTCTTGAACGGGTACTTAACCTCATAATCACGGTTGCTCGCTTCTTTGCGTCCGAATTTTATATTACTGATTGTCATTCATTTGTCCTGATAGATTGTTCAACTTGTTTCTCCATGTCATCCAAGAGTTTTTCCATGGCTTCGCATTGGTCTTGGGTAGGTGCGTGAATAAACCCACGCATAGCGTTTATCAAGGTCTGGATCATTCGACCTTGAATATCCAGTTTTCCGCTAAGAAGTGCGATATGTTCTTCCAGCCTTTCCTTGGACATCTCTAACTCGGTTATGTACTCGTTCTTTTTAGAAAGAATTGCGATTTTATCTCGCAAACGAACGTTTTCCTTCTCTAACGTCTCAATCCTTGCCTGTTGCGAATCAATCTGATTTTGGAGCGGATCAACCAACTTCACTGCCGCTTCCGTAATTTTCTGTGTGGCGTCTGATGCACTTAACCGTTTTTGGTTGAAGTATGCCAGGACACCGGGTACACTGGATATAACCGCTGTTCCGACTGCGATTAATGCGATGGTTAGACTATTATCCATATCCACTATCTATCCTAATCAATCTCTGAATGATGCGTAATCAAGTAATTCACGTTTCAATTTATCGATCTTCAAATAACTTACGATTTTCGCTAAGAGAGTGCCGATACTCGTTATCAACATTTGCAAGATTATGATATGCTGCCAGATCAGCATGGGTTCTTTGCCAAAGAACGATTCGTAATTTAGGAAATAGACTGTATTGATGGCGATCACGTTCAAAACCCACAGGATCAAATGCAGACGTTCCATGATCGCTGATTTTTTATCAGCGTGAATATGCACCCAATATGCGGCAACACCTAAATAAACGTAACTAAAAATCAGTACAGAAGCTCGGAGTGATTGAACAGCGATTGTATCCATTAAATAATTTACCCTTAAGCTAATTCTTCTAACATTCCACCATTGGTCATATCGAATAAATCCCCAAAACTCATAATTCGGCATCAAACATAAACCACGCTGCGTTTGTGGAATAAGCTGAAAACATAGAACCGTCACCTGCGGCAAAGTTACCAGCGGCAAAGGTATCCTTTTCCAGACAACACGACTCGCTTACGTAAATAACCGCTGTTGCCGTGGCGGACGAATTTGCAAGCATGACACCGTTTGACTTCCACCATCCAACAGTAGAATCTGCTGAGCGAGTGATAGCAGGTATCTTTCTCTTCGGGGAATAACGAATCAGACCCTGTAACGTTGTCCCACCATAACAAAAACCAGTGGCAAAAACACGATAAAAATCCGTAGGATTATTATATTGAGCTTCAAAATACCGTAAGCAATTTGTATATTCTAATTGGGGTGAATATGGTCTCCAATTAGATATTGAATATGTTGTTTCGGTTGGCCGCAATAAACTTGCTTCGGCAAGATCCAAAGTAAAATTGATCGGGGCTGCACTATCTGTCCAGACGATTGGTATTATATTAACTGCATTGGATGGAATGGTTGCAGTTATATAGTAAGTAGTCCAGGTGTTTGAAGCACTAACGACATAAGATGAATATGTCGTTAAGGATAAATTTGTATTAAAAGTAGGGAAAACGCCGTCACCATTATACGATGATATAAACGATGTCGGAATCGTGTCGGCAACTGCTGGCGATAACAAAGAAACAATCCCTAAGTTCATGGTGCAAGTGGCAGAAACACGCATTGATATTTGGAATTGAACCGTTTTATTTAAACAAGCGACTGATAAAATTGATTCCATTGGTTGGTAAACTGCGATCTTACCGGCTGCTGTTATCTTGGTAAAGCGACCATGATTCATTGAGCTTAAGTTAGAGTAAGCTGTTGCAGATAACCGCTGGTATTGCAAACTGGCATTAGCTGTATTGACACGCCAACGGTCGGCAGAATACTTGTTATCTGCTATGCTGAATAAGGTTTCTGGTGTCTTAGAACGCTGGCAAATATCAAATCCCCCATTGATTAACATATTGGTATCTGTATATATCATTTCTAATAATCCTTCGTGTGTATGTCCAATTAGTGAATAAACGCTATCATGGTTGTGGTCGCCAATGGCAACGGTGCTTGATGTGATACCGGTGTCCTTCGTTGATGAATTGCCTAAACCCGTGATTTGGGCGTTGGGATGGGTGTGAATGTCTGGGGCATATATACCCGAATGGGTGTGGTCACCTGCGGCGAGCATTCCTGCGCTTCCACCAACATTCAAATTGATCAGCTTGTTTTCTGCCCCATCGCCAACATATAACCGCTTCGTGTCGATTGCAAAACCTGCTTCCCCTTCCGCCAGAACTGCCAGGTCAGCCTCATTGCCATGCGTCAAGATCGGGGTTTCGGATCCACCCGTTGAAGTCGGAATCTCGATTACTCTTAATCGCTCAACCTCTTTTTGCAGATTATAGATTCTCAAGGCAAGGTCTGCATTTATTTGGTCTTGACTCATATACTCGTCAACCTCGCTTCTATTGTTTCCGTGCCATCTTCAATGCGCACCTGGATTTGATTAATGATGCAATCGAATTGTTCATTGTCGAACTCAGCCGTAACCTTGTCCCCCAGCCTCCAATGCAATCCATATCGTGCCGAGGACGTATCCATGATTATTCCCGATAGAGTCCGTTTCGGTTTCCCCGTCTCCAAATACGTATCCGCTTCGGATTGGACGCTGTCTTCATTGCTCAAATTCCTTGCATCGCGCACGCGCTCGATCCTGCCAAAAGGTGAAGCCGATATGCGTGTGCTATCGCCCGCCACTTTCACGATTCGATTATCCTCAACCCCCTGCCCCAAAGCATATACGTAGGTGATTTCATCCGCCCAATCCGTGCTTAAACGGATGTCAGTCAAATTGCCAAATTTCGGAGAAAATACGATTGGTTGGATACCATGCGGGAAACTATGATCCATGCCGCGTAAAGTGGCATAGGTTCTGAACTCGAGGGTCGTTTCGCTGGGCGCAATGACATCAAAATATATCGGATTGCCTTGCTGCGCCGTGTCTTGAGCAATTTCTTGGAGCACATCCAAGACCACCCGGCGTGAAAATTGCTTCGTTACGGATGCACCTGCCGCCGTGTTTGCCTGGACGGTCATATAACTCGTCCAATCTCGCCCGACTATGGTTGCCAAATTGCCCATATTCTCACGCACAATCGCTTTCAGCATATCATCAGCTTTGTCCGTCTTATCTGCCTTGCTGCTACCGGCGGCATAGGCTACAATCCGCCTGCGTAACAACTCTGCTGCGCTGTAGGCTGTTATCTGAGTAACCTGTTCCCCGCTTGTCAATAACTTCTTCACGATCCTGCGCACAAGCCAAACCGTCTCGCCTTCGATGGATTGGGTTCCGAACGCCGATCTGGTAATCACAAGACGCAAATCTCGTTTCCAATTCGTAAAGGTGCTGCTGGGAATCTCGATCGATAAAATACCAAAATCATTCAAGGGCAATGCATAACTCATCCAGCGGATCGGGTCGAGGAATGCCATGCGCACTCCTTGCGCAGAAAGAACCCAGACTGACGTGGTGGTTTCAGACATGCGCCACCCCCACTCCATCGATACTCCAATAGCGTTTGCACCAGGTTTTAGGCATGCGCCACCCCCGCCATATCGATTTTCCAATAGCGTCTGTGCCAGGTTTCAGACATGCGCCACCCCCACACCATCGATGCTCCAATAGCGTCTACGCCAGGTCAGCGTTGCCAGGCTGTTGCCATCCGTTCCAGATAGAAGAAGTCCAATTTTATTGTTTCCCGGGGAGAGTCTAAAAGAGGCTATATTGGACCCTGCCCTGATCTTGCCCATCATATTTCCCCGTTTATTGGAGATGAACGTGATCGCATTGGTTTCTTTTCCATCTATTCCAGGATGCGGCAGGCGGCTCAAATCCAATGTTACAGTCTCGTTACTCAATAAAGTTAAATTATCAAAATAAATCCTATCATTGCTGGTCAGGTTCGCAAACCAGATCAAATTCCCTATCCCCGTAATTTCTAAAATCGGGTAGGTATCTGCCGTCCCAGCATTATTGACGAGGGTGATCTTGGCGGTGGTTGCCGTACCCATCACGGTTGATCCGATCCATAGCGAATCCTCATTGACCAAGATGGTATTCAGAACTTTTCCAAGATAAATTCCTGCTGCGGGTAAAGTCACTTCAAGCGGATACCAGTTTGTTTTATTCCAGACCGCCACATTATCGATGACAGTTATCCCGCCCACTGATCCAAATGATCCAACTACGTATACATTTCCATCCCTATTGACTGCCATTTGATTAACATATCCAGAACCGCCAATCCCACTTCCCAGACCGCTCCAATTGCTGCCGTCCAAGCGTGCGATATAATTTGTGGCGATCCCGTTTACGGAAGTAAAGGATCCTCCGGCATAGATTGTCCCGTTCAGACCAACTGCAATAGTAGAAACAGCAGCATCCATACCTGTACCGACTGCGCTCCAAGATTCCCCGTCCCATTTCGCAAAATTATTGACAGTAATGTTTCCTGCGGTAAGGAAATAACCGCCTGCATAGAGCGATCCATCCAGTCCAATTGCAATAGATAGGACGCCTCCACCTCCCCCCACAAATGTTATTCCAGTCCCTAATGCGCTCCAAGATTCCCCGTCCCACTTTGCGATGTTATTGACCGTTATCCCGCCTGCGGTCGTGAAACGCCCGCCCACATAGATTGATCCATCCAGTCCAACTGCAATCGAGTAGACGCCTCCACCCGAAACCCATGTTATTCCAGTCCCTAATGCGCTCCAAGCGCTGCCATCCCATTTAGCGATATATGTGGCATTTGCGCCGCCAGCCTGCGAGATTACACCCCCCACGTAAATTGATCCATCCAGTCCGATTGCCATCGCATACACTTTTCCGTTTACGCCTGCCCCTAATGCGCTCCATGTGCTGCTCCCTGCGCCGCTCCCTGCGCCGCTCCCTGCGCCGCTCCCTGCGCCGCTCCCTGCGCCGCCATCCCATTTGGCAACGTTATTGGCTGCAACCCCGTCGATCTCTGAAAAATAACCTCCTGCATAAATATTGTCAGCATTATCCCGCACAATGACTTCAACATAAGGTTCGTTTGAGGCTGGGGTGGTTACTCCCTGTCCCATTGAACTCCACATCCCATCACTATCCCGTTGGATGATGCAATTCGCATTTTCGACATTCAATCCAAGCCCTAAATTTGAACTTCCAGAATCAACAGACATAAAAAACGGATCTGGAGCTAAGAAGCGAAGCGTAGCAATTTCAGAATGCCCCGTTATGTTTTCCAACTCTAAGCCACCATCCATGACAACGTAAGTTTCGATTTCTTCACTTCCACCGCTGAAACGCAGACGTACTAAATCAGCATCCGCATCCCGATCTGCTTTGATTACATCAATCACTTGTTGGCGTTCATCCAGTAAATCCCTGAAATTCTCGCCTTCGAATAAAACCTTGAGGTAGATGATCCGGGATTGAACCTGCGTCCTTCCAAATTCAGCCCCATGGTTTAGGCTGTATGGGGTTGCACTGTTTTTGATTGGCGGCATTCCTGTGTTGCTAGATAGGAGCGTTACCGGAATGTGCGTATCTCCCTCGGGTAAAACCAACGCCCATTTATTGCCTGCACTGCCTGCATTACTCATGCATTTCCTCCAACACCATCAATGCTCCAATAGCGTTTACGCCATCTCAACGTTGCGCTTGCAGAAGCGTCGCTTGCAGAAGCGTCATCCACCAGCAGGCTGATTTGATTATTGCCGGGTAATAAATGGAATCCAGAAACGTCAGAGCCAGGCAATATCTTACCCAAATAATTACCATGAAAGTTTGAGATGCAAGTAATCTGGGCTGTTTTGCGTCCATCCACGTCATTGTGGTAAATGCGGCTCATATCCAGGGTTAGTGTTTCATTCTCCAATAAAGTCAATTGATCGAAATATATCCGCTCCCCGCTGGTGTAATTTACCAGCCAGACCAACTTCCCTGCACCCGTGACTTCCAGAACTGGATATGCGCTGGCTGATCCATCGTTTTGGATGGACGTAACTTCTCCGACCTGGGCTGATCCAAGGATATTGGTGGCATATCCGATCCAAAGATAACCTTCATCATCTGACAACACGGCTTGGACACTTGCAATGCCAGGTAAGTCAACATCCATTGGAAACCAACGCTGACCGTTCCATTCTGCAAGGCTGTCCATCATACTCAGTCCATCGGCGGTAGTAAATGTCCCGCCCGCCAATAAATAGCCTGCCTTATCCAATGCCAGGCAAAGGACATCCCCATTCATCCCCTGTCCCAAAGCGTTCCAAACGATCCCATCCCAGACTGCAATATGATTGGCGTTCATCCCATCAGCGGTGGTAAAGGCACCGCCCGCATAAACCAATCCATTTTCGCCCATCAAAATAGCATAGACGGCGGCATCCATACCTGTTCCAACGGCGCTCCAATTGCTGCCGTTCCATTTTGCAATTCGATTGGCGGACAGTCCATCGGCGGTGATAAAATCACCCCCAACATATAGAGTGCCATCCGCTGACATTGCCATCGAATTGACCCGCCCGTCTAATCCAATCCCATTTCCCAAGTAAGACCAGCTCGTCCCGACCCGCTTTGCAATCATATGCATGTCGTTATTAACGAAGGAGGCATATAAATAGCCGTCGTAACCAACCAGGAGTGTAGCGGTCTCTAATGTGCCAGAGATCACATCGAAAATGGCATCTTTATTCTCGGCAATCCAGGTTGTGCCATTCCATGATTTCATCTGTCCAGAAGAGTAAGAGGGTGTCGAGCCATCGGCGCCCCAATCGATATATGCGCTGGCATCCGGGGCATAGCTGGCACCTAACTTTATCCAATAGGTTGTGTTCTTTTTGATGACACATGGGCTGGGAAAAGTAAATTCAACCCATGCGTAACTTGTACCTACGCTGTCTGCCGCAATGCTTGCGCTCGTTCCATTGGCGATTATTGTGCCTGAAGGCGCAGTATAGGAATTGGTTTCCAGGGTAACAAATATATTTCCGCTGGGTGTGTTGACCTTCTTGAGCCACAGTTTGATTTTATTGACGGGCGTATCCGTTGTCGAAATGTAAAATGATTGCGCCAATTTTGCTGAATTGACTTCTGTCATTTCAATCTCGATCACACTCCATGGATTGGTTGCGGCTAAATTAGAGTTCGCCAATAACCGCCAGTAGCGGTGCAGTCCACTGGCTGAAATATCGTATGAATTAACATTTTCATCATCCACCAGAGCAATTGTGTTGATTGTTGTCCAGGTGGTATTGTTATCCGAATATTGGAACAAAGCCGATGTGAGCCGGTTGGCACTGTTTGCTGACTGTTTGATGGTGATCCGTCTAATATGCTTTGATCCGCCAAAACTATAGCCAATATAGGCATTATTATTGATGCTTGTTCCGGCTTGCAAGGAAGTCCAGGCGGTTGTGGTTAGATTGTCGAATGCCTTGCTGGCTGTATCGGCATTCAAGTAACCACCAGAGATGGCTAACCCGTTGTAACATTGATCTGCACTATATGAACCGCTAGTGTTCAAAATGAAATCACTGTCTTGGTTGCCAGAGGCATATGTCGCAACACTTTGATTTGCTTGGGCAGCATCGATGCTTACCCAGGCACTACCGTTCCATTTGGCGATGCCATTCATGGGGATCCCATCCGCTGTTGCGAACGATCCACCCGCATAAATAGAGCCATCCATATCAATCGCCAGCGCATTTACTTTATTGTCCATCCCGTTTCCGAAGGCGCTCCAATCGCCGCTCTGTGCGCCGCCGTTCCACTTTGCAATTCGGTTGGTGGAGACGCTGCCAGCCTGGGTGAACTTTCCTCCTGCGATCAGATTGCCGTTTGCGTCCTTCACCAAACACGTAACCTCATCATTCATGCCTAAATTGGGGACACTCCAGGTTCCCTGCGGATTTCTGGTGAGGATATAATTCGCATTGGCAACCTGCGAGCCAACGCCCAGGACAGCCGTGTTATCTGTGATGGCATAAAAAAACGGATTAGGCGCAAGAAAGCGCACGGCGGCTTCTTCTGTATATCCTTTTCGATCCCCAAGTTCAAGTCCGCCATCTATGACAACATAAATCTCGATGGGTTCGCTTCCCCCAATGTAACGCAGTAGCATGAATTCATCCGACTGAAAAGGATTGATTTTCTCGATGAATAGATTGCGCTGGTAGAGTAGATCAGGAAAATCATATCCGCTGAATAAGACCTTTAGGGATAAATATCGCTCTTTAGCTTTCGTGGACTGGTATAAAACCCCAGGCTTTAGTGCTTGTTGGATGGTTATATTTTGCAATGGCGGCATGCCTGCCCCAGCGACTTGTAAAGTCAAAGGCGTGAATGTCGTTCCATCCGCTAACACAATTTGCCAATTTTCGCCTGCGTTCATTTCTGCCTCACGCCGCCATCAAGCGCAGCATTTCAAAGTCCTGTCGGATAGGTTCTATTTGGGCATTAGTATGAATGTTCAGGGTGTAGGTTTGGGTCGAGGTGGTATTATGGCTATTCAAGGTTGATGGGTTGTTTCCACCAGAACCAGTGCCGCCAATCAGGGTCGCACTCATATTTGCAATCGCTTCCTGGGCGGCGATCTTCGAGTTTTCGATGCCCAACGCCAGTCCAGCACCGATGTTTTCACCGATCCCTACAAAAACTTTGGAAGGACTTGCGATCCCCAATAAATTCTTGAGCCATTGAGGCAATAATCTAGCTAACCATGCGAAGGTATTAGCCACATCTCCAATCTTTCCGTATATGCCTTCACTCAGGCTGTCCATCAAAACGTTGCCAACATTGATGAACATGTTTTTCAAATAGTCGAGGTTGAGAAAACTTGTTGCCCAAGAGACAGTTTCCTGGATGGCTGTTGATAAATCCTGCCATTTTGAGGTTATCCCGCCTCTCATTCCGTCTATTATCGAATTACCAGCGGATACCAAAGCATCCGTGCCAACACTCAAATTGGACGTTGCCCAACTAATCACACTGCCAATCGTGTTAAGGACATCATTGGCTTTCGACCAAATGCCATCGGTAAGAAAACCGATTAAATTTGCTCCTGCTAAAAGGAGAGCCGTTCCATCCACGCTAATATAGGCAACCGCGTATCGAATAACGTAATTGATCCAATTGGTGAGCTCATTCCAATTGTCTCTTAGCCCATCACTTATCCCATTAATGATATTTATGCCCACGTTGACTAAAGCATCTGTGCCTACGCTCAGTCCCGTTGTTGCTGAATCGATTACGTTGCTTATCGTTTGCTGGATGAAATCGATCTGTGATTGAATCCCATCGGTCAATTTCCCGATAATATTAACCCCGGTTTCATAGAGATTGCTTCCCAACGCATCGAGATTATTAATTGCATTCTGGATGGCATCTCCAAGCGCATCTCGCACCAAATCGATCTGGCTGCGTATCCCTTCTCGCAATCGCTCGATGAGTGTTGTCCCTAAAGTGTAAAGATTATCGAGATTGGGTAAATTCGTGAGTCCTTGAATGAGCCCATCCAGGATTTGTCCCCCTATTTCGATCATCACAGTTGATGGAGATGAAATGCCAAAGAAACCTTTGAAAAAACTTAAAATGATATTGCCAAGGGCTTCAATTGTTCTTTGCAGCCCGCTTTTCTTTTCCTCATCTCCAAAGATGCCTTGGATCAGTCCATCGAATAAATCCCCGCCTGCCTTCTGCATGCTCTCGATGGCACCACCCCAATCACCGGTTCTTAATCCCTGGACGAAGCCGTCAATAAAAGCACCTGCTTTTTCGGCGATCATAGTTTTGATTGCTTCCCAATCGATTTCTCCGATTTTCTGGGTGATATACATCTGTATCGCCTGGATTGGGAAGATCACGACCAACAGAATATTGCGCACGGTCTCCCCCAGCTTTATCCAGTCGAAATTCTTGGCAGATTCTTCCATCGCTGTCGCAAAGTTATCCCAGGCAAATCCTCGTCCAGTAATGAATTTGCCGATCTGGATACCAACCTCCTCCCATTTCACGCTATCCAGACCAATTGTGAAATTATTCAGACCCTCCCCAATCCATTTCCCGATATTGCTTCCGACGTTATTGAACTTCTCTGTTGTGAATTGATCTGCGATGGAACCCGATATATCGCCTGCGATGGCAATCAGATTGGCTTTCCAAGTTCCAAAGGCAGTCACAAGGATGTCTCCGAAGCCGGATGAGATCTCGCCGAGTGAGGTTCCGAGTTTTGTCCAATCTCCTTCGATAATGGCAGCAATCCCATCCACAACTCCGCCGAGTATTTTTCCCCAATCTTCGATGGTTCTATTGATCCCTTTCCAGTTATTATCAATAATGGTCATCACGGTTGCGCCGTGATCTTCCCACCATTTTCGGATGCCATCGATCACGTTCCAGATAGCCTTTTTACCGTCCTCATATTTGCCCTGGATAAAATTCCAGGTTGCCCCCACGATGGTCTTTATGGATTCGCCGTGTTGATCCCACCATTTGACCATATCTGAAAACTGATTTCCAAACCAAGCGGAGATATTCCCGATTATGTCTGGCATTTTTTGGGCTAATAGTCCGAGACTACCAGTAAGTCCTTCGTATAAAGAGCCTCCAACACTGGATACAAATGTGCCTATTGCCGTTTGGATCTCTGGTGAATTGAGCCATTGACCTGCCGATTGTACCAGCCCGCCAAGCTGCCCTAATAACCATCCAATCCCACTTTGAATTTGGGATAATGTCTCAGGACTTGTGATCCATGCCCATATTCCCCCCAGAATTTCTGAAACTTTATTTCCTAACCATGTCGTTGCACCTTGGATGGCTGCCGTCATCTCTGGGGATGTGATCCATTTATAAATCAATTCTATAATGGCTGATAATACGCTCCATATATCTGAAAGTTGAAATCCATCGGAAAACAGCGTAGAAATCTTATTCCCAAATTCCTGAATAAGCGGGTTATTCAGAAAATTACTGATCGCCTCCCATATTCCGCCTATCGCACCTTTGATAAATTCACCAACCGGTCCGATCTTGTTTTGAATATCCCCCCAATTGCCGATCCAAGCCGCTGCCAGTAAACCCACGATCCCGATTAATAATCCGATCGGTGAGAATATTCCGCCCAGGATTGCGATTACACCTCCGATTATGCTCGCAAACATTCCCAAGGCAAGCAGCAAGGGTCCCAATGCAGCCGCAATGCCAATCGCCATCAGGATGAAGTTCTGAGTCTGTGGATCGAGTTTGGTAAAGGCTTCCACCCATCCGAGTATTTTATCGATAACCATCAAGAAGAAGGTCGTCAATTGAGGAAGTAATTGGGCAACCAATGTCCCTACCTTTTCTCCGAGGGCGATGATGCGATCCCCATTATTGGAGAGAAAATCAGAAATTGTGGCTGCCACTTTACGAATGGCTGGATTGAGCACATCCCCGAATTTCAATTGCAGGGTTTCGGTAATGCCTTTCAGGATTTCCATCGTTCCTGCCAGGTTATCCATGCGGATTTTTGCTTGTTCTTCGGCATCGGTTTTGCCCATCGTTTTCTTCAAGTCATCAAATCCCTTTTTACCGATTTTCGCCATTCCCAGGGCTGAACGCAAGGCATCTGTGCCGAAGATCACCGAAAGCGCATGGTTTCTTTCTTCATCGCTCAATCCAGCGGTGGCTTTCTGCAGAATACCGGCAACATCGGACATGCTTTTCATGTTTCCACTGGCATCAAAGAATTGGTTTTTTCCATCTTCGGTCATGAGACCCAATTCCTTCATCGCAGCAATCGCAGGTTTCGATTTTGGAACCATATATTGCAGCATAACCTTGAAGTTTGTGCCTGCATCTGCGCCAGAGTTGAAGTTGGATGAAATTGCCGCGATCGCGGTGTTGAAATCTCCGAAGTTCACCCCGAGCGCCGCCGCCGTTCCACCACCCTGTGCCAAGGCCATTTGATAGTCATTAATTGTAAATTTACTATTGGTCGTAACTGAAGTTACCCCGCTGATGGCTTTTTCCATGTCTTGGGCATTGATCCCAAATACTCGCATGGCATCTGTGGCAATTGCAGCCGCCTGTCCGAAATCCGCACCAGTGGCATTGGCAAGCAGGATCGTTGAGCGGGTTGCCCCGCCTAATATTTGATCGACAGTCAAGCCATTTTTGGCGAGCATTTGCATGGCATCTGCCGCCTGGACGGTGGTAACCACCAAATGCGGATCAAGACCGAGTTCAGCGGCGAGAGCGTTCAACTTTGCCATATCCCCGCTTGAAGCTCCCAAGACTGCCTGAACCCCTGACATTTCCTTTTCGAGATCCGCAGAAGCTTTGACACTATCCGAGCCGAATTTTATCATCGCAGCAGCGGCTCCCAAGATGGGAAGTGTCACCATACCAGTCATAGCCCCACCGACTTGAGTCATTCCAGCCGATACGCTGCGTAATGAAGAAGATATAAAACCGTTTGCCCGCTTTTCAGCGTCAGCTATACCCGCGTTGAGTGCGTCATTATTGGTTTTTAGATAGAGGATTGCATCGCCAAGGGTTGCGCTCATTGCATTCTAATGCCTGCCCGATTTAGGGCTTGTGAAGAAGTCGCCATTTGCTTATTCATCTTCCCAAAAGATGAAGTTTTGTTGGTTGGTAATATCTCTTTTCCTAAACTCATGATTACGGCTGCCATGATCTGTGCTTCTGCGGATTTACGCCGCATCCAAGCGTGAGAGAGGCGGGCAATATCTAAATCCGATAATTCCGCTGGATCGATGTGCCATTCAGCTAGAATCAGTTCCTCTACGTCGCTGTCGGAACTGGGCCAGGGGGGTTCGAGAGGATTTTTAGCGAGCCAAAAGGGTATGCCATTTTAACCACCTCGATGATCGCTTTTAGCAATTCCTCGTCTGTGGCTTCTTCATCGATCCTGGTTTTATCTGTTTCCAGAGCTGGGGAATATGCGCACAGTAAATTCACCAATACGTCTGTATCGTTCATCACATCGCGGATCACTTCGTAAATGGAAGGGATGGTTTTAAGTAATTCATCGATCTTGATGTCGGTGATTTTATTTGTCTTTAGAAAGTCAGTGCTCATCCCGCCGATGTCTTGTAGCGCATCCAGTAAGCGCGGGGAGTATTGATCCAGGTAAGTCGTGAATAGCTTGCGCCATTCGCGGCTTTGTTTAATTCCAGGATTGTTAATCTGGTAATCTTTATCACCTAATCGGATCGTTTTATCAGTCATATCGCCTTCCTCATGTTTGTTCTGATTTAGCTACGTTCTGGTTTAGCTACTATGTTCTGCGGTAACGCGCTGGAATTTGCACAGCTTGTTTCCGGCGGGTTGGGTCGAATCTGCCAGGGCTTTGATCTGGATCGGGATGCCTACGTATTCGCCAGATTTTTGGCTGAACTCCAGAGCCCCGTTCAATTTGGCGGTGCCTTTGTGGATGAAGAAACGAATCGGGAAGTCATTACCGCTGTCGTCCAGGTAAATGCCTTCAAATCCCCATTTCATTTCCATAATTTCGGCTACTCCGCCCAAAGTCGTTTCTTCGTAGGCGCGTTGGCTCGATCCGGATGGGGTGGTTGTGATGCTTCCCTGATTGCCGAGAGCCAATTGCAGGGTTGCCGCGCTAAGTTCTGCCAGGGCGGTTTCCAGGGTGATGTTTTCTTTGGTGCGCAAGCGTTTTACGGGTGCCAGTTCTTCTTCGGTCTCGATGTCGATTTGCTCATCTTCGTAGGCGAAAGTCAGGGGGGCTTTGGTGTAGCCCACGCGCTGCCAACCTGCGCTGCCTGTGTCTATTCCCCATGCACTGCCTGATGTAACACCTGTCTCGTCCGGATCGGCGGTGCCGACTGGCGCAAACCAAAGAACTGCCCCGCTTTTGATAATATTGGCTACTGTTGGATTTCCCATTTATTTACTCCTTTAGATTGTTTTGATTGAAAATGAGCCTGGATTGCCGATCACATGCTGCCAAGCCATTTCCAGAAACTTCGTTTTCTTCTCAACGTACAGCGCATATTTTGCCGATGCTACCACAAAGGCATTTCCGGCTTTAGGCTGAGGCTGCCCGTATATAGCTTCACGTTTGACTAATTTTACCGTTTTGCTGCTCAGGTATCTGCCCGTTGTCGGTGTGCTGGAGTAGGTTGAACGCAGCCTCGATGCCATATAGACCGATCCTCGCAAGAAGCCTGTATCAAGCGGTGCGGTTGCTTTTGCTCGCTGCATTACGTCGTATGCAATCGCATCCAGGTATGCATCACCGCTTTTATTGGCTAGGACAAGAACTTGAGCACCATTCCAGGTAAGCGATCCGATTGAAGTGGGCATTTAATCCTCAGTCTCTGATTGCTGTTCGGATTGGTTTTGCTGATTTGAATCGCTTGTCATTTCAGTTTCTGGCTGTTGGTCTGGTTCGTGTTGCTGATCGGGTTCGTTTGTCATTTCGGTTTCTGATTGTTGGTCCGTTTTGTTCTGTTGATCAGGGTCGCTTGTCATTTCAATTTTTGATTGTTGGTCGGATTCGTTCTGCTGATCAGAGTCGCATGTCATTTCGGATTCTGGCTTTTGGTCGGTTTCTTCAGCAGACATAATGGTTATTTCCGTTTGGGGTTTATATCCTTTTTTCTTGGCAGTCTTCAAAGACGGTTCCTCAGGCGGAAAAACTTCCCCAGTCGTTTCCGCAATCCAACCTTGTTGCATGTTAACTAAAATTTGGTCATTGACTATTTGTCTCGACACTTCCCCAGTCGTTTCTGGAATCCAACCTTGTTGCATGAGTCTGACAATGATTTCAGCCTGTTTGTAGATGCCAACTTGGATCGTTTGTCCATTATTGGGATTGTAAAGTTTCACGGTTTATACTCCCTTGGTTTGACAATTTCAACTCGTATCTGTAGGCTGAAACCAAAGTGTTTTCCGCCATATTCTTCGAGTAAGATGGGACCGCTGTCGTTCAGAACAATGATCCGCCGCACGTCTGCCAGCCCAGGCAGATGGGGACGTGCCATATAGGCGTTCGCCACAGATTGGATCAGGGGCGAGATGTGTTTCTCGACTTGATGGGGGTCGCCCTGTCCGCTCATGAATACCGCTACTCGAATTTGAAAAGTGCGAATTTCCACATAACAGGCTTCGTTGTAGTCAAAAACATATTCCGCATCGCCGGTGACAACGTACGCGCATGGCAGAGCGGCGCTGTTTATTCCAGGTGGCGGTGGGTAGAAAGAAGCAGTGATCCCAGGCGCAGAGCGTCCAATAACGGATAATGCAGAGGCAATATCACTGATCGATGAGGTCATAACGTTCTCCGCGGCACAGGCAAAATCCGCATAATATCAGACGGGATGCCGGATGGGATAATTTGCGCTCCCGATAGCAGAATCGTTCTGCCATCGTTGCTGTCTACATCTTTTTGTTTGTAACGCCAGGCAGCCAGGCGAATGGTTGCCATGACGATGTTTTCCATTGGTCTATAAATATAGATTGTTGTATCTATGGCATGGGCTGCGGCGTTTGTACCGTTGGTTGCCCGTTTGATTGACATGATATTTTTATCTGTGTCAATACCGGCTATTAGAAGTTGTTCATCGTCAATCTGGATGACCTGTCCAGTTTGAAAACGTGGAGAAATCAGATCACAGGTTATTCCGTTTACATCTGAAACGCTGATCTCGGATGTACTAATACTGAGTTGTGTATCCTGAATTGTATCTCCGC
Organism: Chloroflexota bacterium; assembly: GCA_037142095.1. GTDB lineage: Bacteria > Chloroflexota > Anaerolineae > Anaerolineales > DRKV01 > JBAXBF01. The sequence goes on along the minus strand of JBAXBF010000015.1, from coordinate 4,691 downwards.
TAATAATCCATGCTTTTTCTAAACTGGTGTGATAGCCCCACAGTCCTTTAACTTTGATGGCATCTTCGGCGAATCCGTCATCGTCATATTGCCAAGTGACGTTCTTTAGATAGATACTGTGCTTGGGGAAGAAATTAGCGGGGGTAAGGCGATACGCGCTTGAAGGGATTTGTGTGCCATCCCCATTGGTCAGGGTTATCAATTGCATCAAGTCTGCGTCCAGCATCAGATAGTCTTGATCGCTTGGGATCGTATATACCCTATCCTGAAGTGATATGTCATAACGTCTATCGCAATATCTTTCGATCCATTGTGAGGATATGCCAAGCAGGTTGGTAAGCAAGGCATCATCGTTCATCTCATACTCGGATAGTTTTAGATAGGAGCGGATCTGATGCAAGGTGGCATAGTTCATTCAGCGAGTTCCTTGACTTTCCTTTTGCGCTGATCTAAAATCTCGGACTTGGGTGGGTCACTCTGGACGGGTGCTTCTTCTACTGTTTTTGATTCAAGCGTTCCAGAAATATGGGATTCACCTCTCACATTCTCACTGGATATTTTTCTTGCAGCCCTTGTTTCCTGCACTTCAATTGTGAGTTGTTCCACGGGCTGCGCTGGAATTTGGATAGTATCAGCATTGGGTCGGTCAATCGCCTTCACCAATTCAGCATATTGGGAAGTAATCAGGGATGCACCATAGCGTTCGCCTGTCTCAAATTCCTCCCCCGCTTTTAGTAAATGTGCGTGCCGGTTTTTATCATTGTACGTGCCCGCTTTCAAGATTCGGATGCGCATATTTTATCCTCGACTTTTTTATTAGTTAGGTAATCCTGGATGCTTTGCTTTTTCCCAGCTCCCGTTTCGACTGGAGGATGGAATTTGATAAATCCCTGGAATGCCTGGCGCAGACATTCCGTATGTGCCTGGCTGTGGGGGTGGCTAAAGGTGAATGATCTAAACGGTATGCCTTCAAAGTCCAGGATAATTTCTGTACCATCTGACGATATACGCCCACCGCAAAAACGCCAGTCTGCAGGAATCCCTGCCGCTGTGCGAACACTCTGGATATCGATTTTCACGCCACTGCGTTTTAATTTCATATTCTTTCCATGTTCCGCTTGAAGTGCGGGGGCAGGTTTAGTGCCTGCCCCCATTTGAGAAAGGAGAAAACCATACTTACACGATGGTCGCGTCTGCGTACCAGCCAGAGCCATTGGCGGAGGCAGCATCCTGAACGACCGGCCTTTCTCCAGGGCGCAATTTGTAGACCTGCAACATGCCATAATCGTTGGTTGAGCCGCCGCTTACTTCTAGCGAAACATAGCGGAAGTCGTTATTGATATCCAGTTGATCGGCACTCACTTCTATGATTTTATAGGAGTTGTCCTCAGAAGCCGTGAAGTCGATTACTGCGCCATCAACGTCCTTGATCTCATCTTCACTTACGCTGCTCGCCTGTTTCACCTGGAAAGTGAGTGCGTGCGCCAATGCGCCTGCCTGGATGATGAAACCAAATTTTTCACAATCGCTAACGTCTTGCATGTACCCCGCAGATGGGAAACGTTGCGATCCACCCGAGCAATTCAATGCGCTTTCGGGGGATTTTAGTCCCCGAAAGCCAATATCTGAAACAAAAGAAAATCCTGCCATCTTTTCCTCCTACGCGGATACCTTCTGAACCGCAAACTTCCAGGGTTCGACCATGCGTCCACCGACGCGTTTGCGTACATGGTATTCCACTTTATTGATCCCGGTATAGCTGTCCTGGAAACGCACGATGGTCAGTCCGAGGCGTTCCACGATGGCATAACCAGAGAAATCACCAAACAACAGCGGGTAGGCATTGGCAGCCACGTCTGGGATGGCTTCGCACTCTTTCACCGGCCGGTTGAGCAGCTTTTCGCTGGCACTCAGATCAGGGAAGTAGAATATCCCATTGGCACTCAAAGATTCGACGGCGCCCCAGGTGGAGCTGTTGGCGATCCATGCCACGGACGGTCCACTACGATAGACCGAGAGCACCCCGCGTTTGAGTTTCATGATGCCGGTTGCCACCATCTCGCTTGCATTACCCGTGTTTACCTCGGTGATATTCATGGCGTTATCTCCGCCTGGCAAAATCCCGAGCGGTTTTCCCATCCCATCCCCGATCAGGAAGGCTCGATCTTCATCGACCGCCAGGGTTTCGGCGATGTTCTTTTGTAGGATTTGTACCAGATTGGCGGCGTCTTCCACTAAGGATTGGGACATCGGTACCCGATAGGTGTAGATGCCAGCCGGGATGGTGACCATCTTCATCACCATGTTTTGGTCTGTGGCGGTCGAAATCTCACTTCCCCATTGACCGCGCATAGTTGCCGGATAAACTTTATCCCCGCTGCTGACGTCAATAATCGGAAACTCGGTAGCGTTTTGGGTGGTGAGGGTGATGACATTGGCACCTGCCCCGCGCACCGCGGTCAGACCTGGGAGACGGGAGACGATGGCTTGTTGCTCCGCCGGTGGAACCGCATAACCGCCCAGCGTTCCCTGGGCTTCCACCATCACATCCTTGATGCGGCTGACTTCTATTCCGTTCTTGACCATGCCCAGGATGCCTTCGGCTGGGAAGACTTGGGTTTTGAGCAGCTTAATTTCAACGTTATCCAAAGCCGTTTCACCCAGGCGCATGTACTTCCAGAAGGCGTTGTATTGGTCGTTGAGCAGTTGGCGGTATTCGTTTCCGAGCAGGTCTTTCATCACCACACTCTTGATTTCATCATCGCTGCCAAAGCGGGTTTCATATACGGCATTGAATTTCTTTTGACCCTCATCCAGGGGTTTTTCTTTGCCAGGTTCTTTTTCGAAGATGGGTCGTTCGAGTGAGGCAACCTCGGGTGTAGGTGGGGTAAGATAGCCCATGTCTTTAAGCACCGATTTGAGGACGGGGAAATCTAAAATAGATTCGGAAGGGTATCCCTCCGTGCCATTATCTTCTTCCCCTCTTTGCTGGATGATATTGGCACCTGCCAGCTCGATGACCGCGGCAATTGCCCCCATCTGGTCATCTGATAGTTTCGGCACCAATTTTTTAATTGCTTCGAGGAGGGTCATCTTGAGCCCTCCGCTGGTTACTTGGATCATGTCTTTTCCTCCAAAATGGTCTTGTTTGTCTAAATGATCTGTGGAATCAACCGACTTCTGAAACGCTGCGCCCTCTTCGGTCACGCCTATGGCTTCACTTTCGCCGGTAGATTGTTGATGGGATCGGAGGCTGTTCTGTTCTACAGCCTTGGAGATCTGTTGATTGTTTAGATCAACGGATTTTTGCAGGGCATACAGGTTGTCCGGAATACTGGTGTTGATTTCAGTAAATACGGCTATCAACTGCTTGGCAGCCTGTCTGATTTTCTCTGCAGGGGCATCGATCTTGTTGCGTGCCCCAGAAAGGGCATTGTATGCCGCCCAAACCGCGTTGTAATTCAACGTTCCGTCGGGTTCACGCACCGGTAATTTACATTGCTCAAAGCTGACCAGCTTTTCGCTTTTGTTGGGGCGGATCAGGCAGGCGCCCCGCCATTGTTCGAGGGTGTAATCCGCTCGTTTAATCTCACTCCAGGGGCGGTTGCTAACTTCCTTGACCGCATCCGGCACATCAAGGGGTTGTGGCTGTTTTTCCGATGACTGTACTTTAGAATCCGCAATCTTTGCGCTTGTATCCGCAGTCACATCTAGATTGAGTGTATCGGTTTGTGAAGATTTTGCGTTTATATCCGCCATCTGTGCTGGGGCGAGGATAGAAATGTCGGCAGGTTGCGCTTTTACGTCCGCTTCCTGCGCCGCTCCTTGCGCCGCTTCAGACGTAATCATCTCCGTGGATTTCGTAATTATTTCCGCGTCCAGTACTGCTTCAAGTGCATCCGCCTCCGCAGATTTTGCGCCTGTATCCGCTTTCTGCGAAGGTATGTGCGCATCTATTTCTGCTTTTTTTTGATGGATGTCCGCAGCCTGCGTGTCTATTTCCGCTCTTTGCGCCGCTTCCTGCGCAAGGGATTGGGTGGTCTGTTCAGGATGTTGCGCAATGTCTGCGTTTATAATTTGGGTAGCTCCCATTTCCAACAAAGCTTCAAAGTCTTTGAGCGGCATGACCCGGCTGGTGAGCATGCGCGGCTCGGCAGGCGTGGGCGTCAGGCTGCCTTCCACGATCAGCCAGCGTGTGATCTTGCCATCCGGTTCGCGTTGAACGGTATGTGAAGCTGTGCCAGAAGACCATTTGAATACCCCGCGTTGACATAGCTCGTATACCAGACGTTCGTACTCATCTGCCATGTTGAGCACCGTTTCTGCCCAAATGCCTAACGCATCCCGCTGGGTTTTCATAGTGGAGAGAGTGCGGTTGGCGTATTGACGAAACTGCTCATTCAAGATTGGATCACCGCTTTTGAAAGGCTTACCATGTTGAATCATTACATCTGCACCATCGCCATCTTTGGCACCAAAATAGGTCTCAGGAGTAAAGTATTCGCCTTCCAAATCGGTCTGGTCAGGGCGTCCAAATAAAACCAGATGTCCACCGATCCGTCCGTCATCGAGGGCTTTGATCGTGGTACCAATAGCGATCAGGGATAGCTCATTGGATAATTCACTCATGTTGTTAATCTCCTATGCAGATAATAGCGCGTTTTTGGATGACGTAGCACGATTTCTGCTCA
>JBAXBF010000014.1:0-24827 GCA_037142095.1 Chloroflexota bacterium | reverse complement strand
CGTATCTGAATACGATAAATATGTCGGAAAATTAGGCGAAAAAGCTAATTTACTGGTAACTGCTCAGGGGGGTAAAACAAAAGGAGGCAAATAAGGCGTTCGTGCAAAAGCCAAAAGAAGGACACTCAAAACACGTTGGTCATTCTTGCATGCAGTCGATCTAACCTCGAATCTGGCAAAATACATCAGCGGCTTCGGTCGTTCGAAAACAACCGGATACTTTTTTGCTTCACTTTCATCATTCGGATATCTCGTTCCGCCTGATTGTTGTCAAATGACACCTAGAAATCGCACAAAAAAGCGAGTACAAACTCCTTGTGGACATTGAACTCATCCAATACGTTCTTTACTGGACTTGGATTGATTTTCCTCTTTTCTTACCTCTCCGTTTGCACAAACTCTCGGGCGAAGTCTTATTCAACCCATCGCAGGAGGGTGGTTTCCCACTGTTATAGCTTTTCTTAGCAATATAATCTTCCATTATTCCCATTGGTGCCACCAACATAGAGATTACTTGTATCAGATCGCTTATCAATTGAACTACTGCACCTTCACCTTGGCGTACTGTCGCCAAGAATTCTTTTTATATTGGCATGCGGAATGGTTTCATTCCTTTATTTTTACTTACTTTGTCGATTTTGACAAGAATCAATTTTAGCAATTAGTTACGTCTGAGTAGTTACAGATTATCTAATAATCTGTAACAAAATAATCTCAATTAATACCCTCTCGTAGAATATTTTATCCGCTAATCTGCTTTTTGGGAATTGCCTTATATTCCAGACCATTATATTTGTTGGTACACCGAATCCATGTTTCCTCACTTGCTTAAGGCAAAAGTTCGCCATTAGCGCAGTCTAATCCGCTATTCACTCTACCGCTCCAAATCTCTATCTCACTCAAGCCGTTATCACCTGAACCATCCACAACGGATAAAGTTACAGCATTCGTATGCTGCGCACTATCCAGCATGATATTAACACAACGATCAGATTGACTGAGCATATCAAACTCCTTGCTCATGCCGTTACTCAAGGATACCTTGATGCGGTTGATTTGATTGTTGTCGGGCGAATTAGATGGGCGATCATAAATAATGATGCGGTTTACACCCACAGAAGTATCCCACGATAACTTTAAGGAAAATCCGTGCCCTAAACCTCTATTCCAAAATGTGCTTATATTTCCATCAAAAGCATTTTCTGAACCAATCCCATCCGGCTCACGCCGCGCCTGAGGAGCAATATTGCCGTTTGGTACATCACTTTTTGGTTGACATCCCACAACCCCGCAGTTATCTACGGGAATTTCTGGAAGAGTCGGCATTCCAACATCATCTTTATTATCTTGCGGCGGATTGTTTTCAGTGGGAGCTTGTTTATCAGGAGGAGCTTGGTCAGGTTGTAAATCGGGACATTTTATCGAAAATTTACGTACTTCACTCATGCTACTTCCCAACCCGCTGCGTACATTGACCTGCCACCAATAGGTTTTACATCGATCTGTTTTTTTTACAACTCCAAGTGGATATTTAGTACCTTTAATCCAGGATAAATTTTTACCAGTGTCCCCTTTAAGACCATAAACCACTTGATAATCTGTTGCACCTGCTACAGATTTCCACACCAGGTTGATATTGTCACCAACATCAAAATATTTATTTTGAAGAGGTTTTACTAACAAAGGAGCAGCAATGCCTACCTCCATATTACAATTATTACCTGGTTGTTCGAAGCATGGAACAGTACCAGATGGTTCCCCTGAATTTTGTGGTGGCTCTGTTTGTCGTTCGGCTTCACGGATGGAGAAATTTCGATCTTCACTCCATGCACTTTCAGCCTCTTTACTATCCCGCACTTTAACATGCCATTTATAGGTGAACATGCCTAATAAATCGGTAGTAACACAACTATTCGCAATCCAGCCGCTATTCCAAAGCTGTGCACTTTCATAAATTTCAAAATAAAACTCATTAGTCTGATCACCATCAGGGTCACCCTTACTTGTTGCACATAACTGTACCTTAGGTTCCTGTGTAACATACCAGTTGTCGGGAGAAGTGATTTGAGGTGTATTGGGTGGTCTGTTCTCAGATGCCGGTGTTTGGTCAGGTTGTTGTGGCTGATTGGAGGATGAATCTACAGGTGTCCAAAAATGGACCGGCTGATGGTCAGGGATCTTGACCCGACTGTCTCCAATATTACTACATCTATTTTCTGACCTATAGGATTGATTCAACAATTGTTTCTTGTCTGACCAATTCGCATGAGAGATATCAAGTATCCAAAATCCAGGAATACGCTCTACTTTAGTAATAATACCAATATGTCCAGCCACTCCATCAAGCTTTATCGTCGCCCATTTTTGTGTATTGGTATTTTTTATATAGAATGTGGCTTCTGGATTAAAGATAATGACATCACCTGATTTTGGGTTATCTGTAATCCTTCGTATTGGATTGACATCAGATTGCGTCCAATATTTGTCACTATCCATATCCTTTGCATAACCCCAAGTTCCATTCTCATTATTACGCGGACTTCCAAATAAGCGGTTCACAACATAAGTAACACACGAACAATCATCTCCGCTTATATTGGTGGTAGGCTGCTCGGGTTGATTTTCGACCGGGGTATTATTGCTTAATCTGGTATTTACTGAATAATAGGGTTCTCCCCATGCACTAAGGAAATCCCCACTATTTTGGATATATTTTTTACCGTTCCAAGGATCGATAAATGTAATTGAATCTTGGGTTGCATCAATTACAGTGATAGCGTGCGGCATGGTATAATTTAGCCGTTCATTTTTTGCGCTCTCTAGTTTATTTGCGTAAATTATAGGCATAATGACCGGAAACCCTTGGTCGATATCTGCGATTAGACTATTAATGGCGTCTTCCTTATTACGAGTATAATAATTACTAGTAAGATAGTTATTGCTTAATTCATTAATAGTGGTATTTGATTTTTCTAAAGAGTATCCCCCATCCATTTCGAGGGGTCCAAACTTATTGCTGACAGAAAGGTAGTCTACCGTACTACTAGCGGGAATTTTGCCGATGTTCATAAAATATTGAAGAACCATCGTTGTGGACGCCGCAAGACAGTGAGTTGTACCTCCGTTTTCCAAGACTGGAGATAGCTGAATGACAGGTGGGACTGCTAGTTCTGCTCCAAGGAGTTTTGCATATATCAATTCTGGTGTAAACTGATAAAGTAATGACAGCGCTATTAAAAAGAATAACAACATAGAAATTCGATTGATCTTTATCATGAAAGCACCCCTAAAGTATTTAATATCTCTCGCAATTGATTTACTAAAGAAATATGAGGACCCATCGTAGCACTAATACTAATGGTTCCTTGTTTATGCGCTAATTCAATGTAATAGTTCTGTCCAGGTATATTCAATCGATCGTCTTGATATTCCATCCCGCTGAAATTATTGATATTGATTGCTTGATATCCGGTCTTATCCGCTGAAATCGGGGTAGTCTCATCAAAAATATGGTCGGGTAAGAAATTAAAAGTAATATGCGGAGAAGGCATATTTATATCCGAATCGGGTGGATACAAAGAGAATCCATTTTTATCCTCATTTTCTTGTAATTTCCAATTTCCAGGATATTTTAAGGATATCTCAATTATAGGATTATTATAAGTTTGCCAATGATCATTTACTGTCTCAGTTGGTACTTCCGTCCCAACCATAGCCGGGATGTTGGCACCTGGAGTTAGATATGGATTTTCAAAATTTTCAACACGCGGGGTACCACTGGGCGTAGCCGTTGCCCCCCAATCAGGGATCACATGCGGCAACCAAAAACTGCTTGTGAAATATGAGGTTAATAAAAGGACAAAAAACCCTAGAATCAGCCACCAAAAGTTACATATAAAACACATCGGTTTTTCCCACCATGCTTCATTCATTGATAACTTTCCTCCTTATGATTTTTTCTCATCTTATTTTTACTGATAATACTTGCGTAATTGGTAACAGAAAAGTGCAATCTCCTAAAACATCAAAGCGCGGCTTATGTGAATCCATTCTAAACATTGAAATGGCTTCTTGTTTTTTTAATCTGTTGTTTCGTACATGCTCAGGCATATAAGATAAAAGGAGGCAAATAAGGCGTTCGTGCAAAAGCCAAAAGAAGGACACTCAAAACACGTTGGTCATTCTTGCATGCAGTCGATCTAATCTCGGATCTGGTAAAAAATATCAGCGCCTTCGGTTGATCGAAAACAATCGTGTACTTTTTGCTAACTTTATCGATTTTGACAAGCTTCATTTTTGTTTATTTGTTATGCCTGAGTAATTACATTTGTAGTTATATATCAACTGCCCGCAAGAATGGTCAATGAGTTCTGGATTTGCTACGATTGGTTTCGACAGGTTTACCTTTTATCTCCATTTCATTTCAACTTCGTATCAAATGCCCTACCTGGGTAGTCGCTCTTATCCACTATCGACTGAAGGTAGTTACAAGTTTGCGATCATCCTTTTGTAGAAGTGTTCCAGTATATTCAGAGACCTGACTGCCGAGCTTGACCCTTACCGTATAATCAGTAGTAGCTTGATGTGATGCGGGACATGGTTGATAATACGTTACTTCTACCTTATATTGACCACTCGGTGCACCGCCAACCGGCCAAAAGATATTTTCTACTGGACTACTGGAAATATGATTACCGCATCCAGCATTGGAATCTACGTCCAACTCTCCCCCACCGGGAGAGTTTCGATTACTATAACTAATAGCAAATCCATTCGGATCAGTAACGATCAGATCAAGATCATTTAAATTTTGCCAAAGGAGCGTGATTTGGACATCACCAGTACCTAGAACGGGTGTTACAGTAGGTGTAATAGTGGGAATTGGGGTTGGGGTTAAAGTCGGTACCGGTGTGGGTGTGGGTGGAAGAATCACGGGTAACCAAGCGCCGCGAGAAAAGAACAAAGTCAATAAAAGAATTAGAAAACATAAAAATATCCACCAGTAATTACAAAAAAAACAAGTTGGAGATTCCCACCATTCTTCACGCATAAATTTATCCTCCTAAAGGTAATGGGTTGATTGCCGGCATAAGTTCATTTGATAATGGGGTATTTGTCAGATTTTGAGGATGTTTCTGCTTACACTCAGGGCAAATCCTGTAAATATCCCAATTTCCTGATCCCGCAGAAGCGTAATAAAGCCATATTCCACTCTGATTCCAAGCGGTTGATGCTTAGGCGAAAGGGAACATATCCATATGATTTTTTTTATATACCGAACATTCCCAAAGCAATCGCTCCTAAAGCGGCGGCAACAATCAGAACAACAATGATTAAAATTAACCACCACCAACCACAAATGAAACTTACTAAACCTTCCCACATTGGTACATTCATAATATCTCCTAGAAAAATTGTTGTGTATAAAATAACTTAATCCATTTGAAAAACTTTGTAGCGATCAGCGATCTGTTTACCTCCCAAGCTACCTAAACCGATTGCGATCAAAACATCCAGGAATATACTAATACATAAACTAATAGGTTCAAATAAAACCACCTTTCCTGATAAATTTCCAAGAATAGCTCCAACGAATATTAAAATCCAAGAAAGTATACTTGTTACCATAGCTGCGCCCATACCTGCACTCTGAACACCGCGCAGCATATTAAGACTATCACGCTGGGAGTCGTATTGCATTTGAGCTGCTGTTCGTCCACCCATGTAGTAAATAAATAATTTCACTAACCATAATACTGATGTTAATAACGGGAATACACTACTTAATAATATTGCTATTACAATATGAAGTATCCCTAAGATCAAACCACATATTAACCCTACCCGAAATCCAGCGTTAACTTTAGGTTGGTTACTCGTGTGTTCATTATATAGGTCATAATCTTTATATGGCTGGTTCACAAATCATCTCCTTAGCCCTTTCAAAATGCATTCTCCATTCATTGGGCACATCAGTCGGCAGCTTTGGCTCCATTAGCCGCCGGACTAACGCATCAGGAAAATCTAGGTCTTGCATATCCTGAGCAGTCTTGCGCCAGTCGTACGCCACTCGTCGGAATGTTACGGAACAGTCTTCTGTATCCAGAATAAGGTAGGATGCGCGCCGGTCCAAGTCGCGTGGTTGCCCGACTGAACCAGGATTAACAATTGTCACCGGAGACTTTAATTGGTATGATTGCCCAGGCAGAATTTTTACTGGTTTAATGGAATCTTGCCACCCTTCAACCATGGAATCTTGCCGGACTTCGACCAATGATGGAATATGGGTGTGTCCATAAAACGCTATCACGGGATGGGAATTCTTCTGAGAAAATAATTTTTCGAATTCCGCCGGTAAGAAAAATTCTTGCTGCCATGGATAAAGATAGCGCATAAACTGTTGTCCAGTTTGAACTCCGTGGTTTATCGTATAAGTGATATTGTTAATGTCAAACCATTGCGGATTAATTTTTTCTTTTACAAACATAGTTTGCCAGAAATGATTGACCTCTTCACCATGCTTACGAAGAATGGTGTGGTTCAGTTCGATAGCTATTTTTGCCGAAGCATTCACTAAATTCCACTCGTCTTCTGAAAAGAGATTTGCCAGCATCGCATCATGATTCCCTATCACCCAATTTTGCAGATTCACCTCATTCTTCAACCAAACAAGTGACTCGACAGGGTGAGGTCCATAACCAACGGTATCACCCAACATCCAACATTGTTGCACATTATATGCGCACATATCTTTTTGGACTTCCTGCAACGCGGGGAAATTGGCATGAATATCCGATAATATTGCTATTTTCATATTTCCTCAAATATATTTATCTATTTATAAATCTACCAAATAATCTATTAAATAAATTATCCTTATTTTTTTGCTGTTGTTGCGTATTAGACCGCCATAATATTTCATATTTTTCAACACGTTGATTATCCTTCGAGTCAATAGAGCCAATCCGACGGGCACGATCGATCAAACCTCGTAAGCGGTCCCAATCTTTCTGAGTTGTTGCATCACCAAAATCCTTAGGGGTGGGATAATCTCCGAGGCGGTTAATTTCCAATTGGATTTGCGCGATCTGGGTATCTACAAAACCCAACGATTCGTGGACAGATTTTAACCTTCTGATCCTCTCATCATTCCAGGCTTTATTCTGTTTCGATGTGATTCCAGCGGGTAAGCCATCTTCTCGACATGGAGGCGTTTGTAAGAGGTTAATTGCAGTTTCTACTTGCTGCTTCATAAATGACCAGGCATTTAATATAATTATTAAAGGTGAGTCTTTTGATAGGGAATCTGCCTGATTTCCTGCCTCTGATAATGCAGTCAATAACCTGATACAATTTTCATTCCAATTATTCCACGCTGTTTGATCTTTTAAATGATCGTTAGCGAGGTTTTCCACTTCCTCCCATCCAACCAAGGATTTATCTTCGTATATATCTGCTAAGGATAATCTAGGTTCCATGATTTGACGTATATGTTGAAAATCATGTCGATCTTCATTTTCAATAACCTGCCGCCAAGGTTTGCCATCTTTACGCTGGTCTTGAAGATTTCTTACTCCCCCTAATTTTTCAAGAACTTGTTGAAAATCACCGTCTTTATACAATTTTTTTATTGAAATGATATGCTGGGTAAGATCATCGTGGACTTCCTTCCATTCTTCAATCTTTACTTTGAAATGTCTGATTTCCAAGATATTATCCAAATCCATTCGTTGAACATTTTTAAGAAGCTGATTCAACTGATCGAAATCTCCGTTTTGCAACGCTTTGTTCCAAATTTTTACGTCAGAAGCTTGCTTCAGATATATTTCTACTTCAGTCAATTTATCCCGCATAATAATGACATCCCGGATAGATTGTTGAAGGTCTAAATTTAGATTGATTTTATAGGAGCGCGCTGCATTTAATAGCCCTTCCATGCGGCTGTGTAATTGCTTTGTTTGAGAAAGTGTTATTGACAAGGAAAGGTCATATTGCTCTGAAAGATCATTGAAAGAATCCACCAATTTAATCGCCACATCTTCAAATGACTCTTTCAAGACCAAAATGCGTTGTGAAGACATCAGCTCGGCTTCAGGTTTCTCTACAATATCTTCCAGCCGGCGCAAATCAAGGATAGCGATTACAGCATCGGCTTTCTCTTCCGTTGTACCTGCGTTCTGTTTTGTCCTCGCAATATCGAGAAGGTGCTTACTGGCTTGATCAAAGTAATTCTTCTGAAGATTTAATAGATTTTCACGGTTTTCAAAGGCACCTTCTTTTAGAGCGGTCTTCAATGCGCCCAACGCATCCATTGGACCATTAATGGACCAGGTTTCGCTATCTTTATTATCTAAATCCCAAGATTCCTCACTATTGATATTCCATGCTTGCAAAGCCTGAATCTCGCATCGCTTTTGTTCGATGGATTTCAGTGCCTTCGGATAACGGATGCCAGTTTGAGCCAAAAGATCAAATGCCTGAACATAGTCTCGCCGGGATGCAAAAGCTTGCGCTAATGCCAGTGATATTTCAGGGGTATTGCGCAAATCGTCTTCTACCTGATCACTGGAAAGGAGGGAAATCACGTTCTCTGTATCACCTCCTGCTAGAAGCGACTGTGCTTTAGAGATTAATCGCTGGATGCGCGCTTCTCTTAATTTGTTTTCGATCTCCGGTTGGCGAGGATAATGGATATTGAGTTCTTTCAGAATTTGCTCTGCATCTTCCCAAGCACCGTTTTCAATTTTCTCTTTCACACGGTACATTTCCCAATTCATCTCAGCCCAGCGAACAACCACTCGCTCCTCCTCGTTTTCAAGGAGATTGGATTCTCGTAAATATCGCGCTTTTTCGGCTAAATTGGCAAGTTCATCTCTCTCCAATAGAATGGAATCCCGTTGCTTATAGGCTTTTTCCAACGGGCGAAAGAAGCCTTCGCGCAATTTTTTACTCAAATCCCGCGCAGAGCGGCGGGCTTCTGCAGTGCGTAAAGACAAGTGATATTCGGGCCATCCGTCTCGACGTGGTTCAGAAAGATCACCGCCAATATAACGGAATAAACGTAAAGCCATGATGCGCTGTTCATCCACCAAGCTATTTACCAACCCTTGTGCCTGATCGTATACAGTTTGCATGATCTCGTTATTTTCAATAGCTTTTTTAATTTTAGTTAACTCATTACTCAGACGCTTTTCCAGCCTTTCTCTGGTCTGAGGATCAGGTGTGTCGGTGAGAAGAAGCTTGCTTAAAATTCGATTTGCCTCGCGAATTTCATCTACTTCCAAGTATTGTTGAGCATCTTGAATGCTCAATTCAACCTCGGCTTCTTTATAAAGAGCTTCCACTTCATCCAGCCATTGACCTGCTTTTCCCGAATCGTAGATATCCTTCGCCACTTTGTATGTTCGCTTCCAGTCAATACTTTTCCTGGCATCCTTAGCTTCTTCTATTTGTTCACGGATATCACGGTATTGGTCCATCAAACCATTGAGTTCACTCAGGTCAGAAGAAAAACCAGCAAATCGCGGGTTCGCACGCACACTATTAAACAAAGTTACACCGGAGGCTCGGGTGGCATTGTCTGACACCTGTTTCAAAATCAAATCAACTTGACCCTCAAACTCGTGTGAGAGGAGTTCCTCGGCTTTGATCTTCTCCAGCGTCTGGTCAGCCTCTTTAACTAGTGTCAACAACTCGGCGGGTTTATTCTCTTCCGGCCATTTTGCCAATAGGTTTGCGGTAAGTGCGATCTCATCTCTTGCCTTCTGGTAGAGAGCATATTTCTTTTCCCCGGAAGAAAAATGGGCACTCTTGAAATCCATGTCTGCTTGCTCGTAGCGACGCTTAACCTCGGCAGTCAATGTCTCCAATGCCGTTCGGCGAGACCGTTCCACCTGCTCCGAAAGACCGGGTATATACGGAAAAGTGTCATATGCTTTTAGAACAAGTTCCAGTATCTTGTATACATCGGTTTCTTGGTGTGCTTGTTCCTGGTAAGTTTCGGCTGATTCTTGGTAGGTAATTAATTTCTCTACCTCGACTAATTTAGCTTCAAGTATTCTCTTGTGTTGTTCAAAAAAAGGTTTGTCAAGAGCACCTTTCAAGCGTTTTTGGGCACCTCGTGGAAAGCCTGGCAGTATTGCATTGATCCGATCGATCTCATACTGGCAAGTTTCCTCCGATCGTTCCTCAAAGAGTTTGTCTGCCTCCTTGGTTATCTCATAAGCAGGTTTTATGACATTGGTAGTGGCATCATAAAATTCTTCTTCGCGAGCAGCTACCCTTGCTCTAATCTTATCGCGTGCTTCTTTTCTGGCTTCAAGGTTTCCAAAACGCATCATGGTTGTTTCTTCACCATGGGCTACGCGCAAATCATCATAAACCTTACGTCCGCTCACCAGCAACTCAACAAGATCGGGGGGTAAAGTACCTTCAGCATCGCGCGCTTCTGCGGAATAAACAGCTTCTCCGAGTCTGGATAGGTGTTTTCTTTCTTTCAGACCACCGCGCAACTTAGCCAATTCAGCATCGGAGAGCGTGGTTTCAAGTCTTCGGTCCAGTTCCAATAAAGCACGCCGGGCGTGGTCATTTTCTGGATCCAATTCCAAGACATGATTATAATGCTGGCGCGCTTTATCTTCCTTGTTCTCGCTCCGCGCTTTATCACCGGCAATGAGAGATTTAGTCAATTTCTCGTTAAGTTGGCGGGTTGCCTGATCCAAAATATCCTTGGCGCTCTCTGTCAAACTAGGTTCTCCCCCAGCTTGAGCGAGAATCACATTACTTAACGCTACAACTTCACGTAATTTCCCTGAGTTTAAATGCTGCCTTGCTTCGCTCAACGCCCGCATCAGCGAAATATGCTCTGGGGTTTCTACCCCCTTTATATCAAGAGTATCGTCTTCCTCCAATGGATCTTCTTCTTCACCATCATAGACCGGCGTGCTTGATTCATCGGTCAAGACAGGTATGAGATCCAAAGTCGTATCAGAATCGATTTTATTTTCAACAGGTAATCCTCCGACTGAAGAAGTCTTTTCATCAAACGACTCATCTATTGTGAGTGTATAGTCATATGTTCTATCGGTATTTTCTTCAGTTAGCGAAAGACCGAATCGCGCCAAATCCAACGGACATGTGCCTGGTTTTCCTTTTCCTACCCACTCCTTTAGTTCTCTTAAAGCATTTTCCAAGTCGGTCGATTCTTGAATTTCCCCGGCACCCCAAGCATCTTCGAATTTCTTCTCCAGCGCAATTAAGATATGTTGATAATCGGTCAATGTCTCTGGCATAGGTTTTTTACTCCAATGGATTTAAATTTACAAGGGATTCTTTAATATTGTAAGACGAAGAGAGAAAATTAATTTTCCTGCCCCTTACGTACAATCGCAACTGCGTCTACACCGATACAGCCAGGATTTTCCGGCTTTGTAATCAAACGAACACCAACTGCGGCTGCTTTATCCAATGTCCATAATCCCAGGTCAACCCACGCCCCTCTCTTTTCCTTATATTGATCTATTTGAGCGGGGTTCTGGCGTGGGATTGGAACCCCATCCGCCAAGAGTTGAAAATCAGTAATCGCAGATGTGTAATTTGGGTTATCAGGAAGCCACACCCAAAGTTGGTACTCACCTGGGGTAAGCAGTCCAACAGATTTCCAATCAATTTTTACATCTTTCGATCTTGGATCCCCTCGAGCAATATAAGAACCATTCCAAGCCATAACATCACTGTAGCGCGACCAATGTTTTTGTTCAGGCGGTTGATTATAGTTGGTTTGCTCGTCATCCAGTAAGCTGACCAAAACACGTCCTTGCGGGAGTTGGTTCAACATCTCTCTCTCGTTTTTGGGCACAGGAACGATTAACAAACGATCAATTGTAAATGGATTATCTTTAGAACGTGCACCGAGTACCGTACGGACACTCAAGTGTTGTCCAGATTTGACTTCATAGGCACCGATTGGCAACCACTCATCCGTATCTTGTTGCTTATCCCCAGCAAAGAAGGCTGTACTCTGCCCGCGAAAAGGCTCAACGGGTTTACCATCCAAATACACCGTAAATTTTTGTTCTCCGGAAGATTGTTTCAATGTATCTACCACGTAAAGCTGATATAATCCTGCATATAAAGGTTGATCCATTGACCAATCCAATGGTTGAAGACCGAAAGTTGTATAGTAGAATGGTTCTTTTTTCGCGGCGGGATCTGAAGATGTTGCTGCAACCCACGTTGTTGGACCAAAAACGCCGATACCATTCGCCGTTTTAACATCTGTATCATTCAAAAGCCATACATTGTCTGCATTAATAGGTATAGGTGGATAAATTTGTTTGGGTTGGATAACTAGGTGTTTAGAGTAGGAAATGGGTGTAGCTGTTGGTTCTGGTGCAATTGTTGGGGGGACAACGGTTGGATCAGTAGGAGTGACTGGCGATTCAGTTATAGGTAAACCTGATGATTGTACGGTCGCTGTGATAATCACAACTTCTGGGGCTGGCGCATGCGGGAAGAAGGGTGCAAAACATGTATTCGTATTAAAAAAACAAAATCCGATCAGTCCAGTTGTGACACAAAAAAATGTCAATAATCCGATAATCGCTACATTAATCAGCAAGGCTTTTCCGAGGGGAAATTTATTGCGACGTTTATTATACACTCCTCGCGCTACCATTTGCCATAATTCAGATGTTATTTCAGATAATGCTCTATCTATATTAGCAGGTTGTTGTAAAGATGAAATCCGCTGCTGTAAACCATTAATACCGTAGTTGACCGCAGCCTCACATAAAATCTGTAAATATTCTGTCGAATTCCATTGTTTGGCTGGTTCTGAACCTCCACGTAACAAGCGATCTGTCCAATCAACATTCAGGTAGAGGTTAAGGACGCCTATGAATTCTTGTTTTTGCCCAAGATCAACGGTTTTCAATTTTTGAGCTACATTCTCGCGAGCGGTTTTTAGATAAGCGGATACTGAAGAGTTTCGCCAATATACTTGTGGAAGTTTAATCCGCTGATAATTTCGAAGCATCGCCAGCAAAGTCGGATCAGGTAATCCCTTTTGCAGGGATGATTCATTTTCTTTGAGCCAGTTTTGCCATTGATATGCCTGAACAAATTTTATTTTCAGGTCCGCCCATTCAGGAGCATCTTCAAAACCGCGTTGCTTTAATTCCTCCAACCCCGCATTTACCTGGCTAAGATCACCGTTTTGGAAGTTTTGCGATATATCAGTGAACTTCTTATTAATCTCCTCGAGGCGACGGGAAGCAGTGGTTTGTAATGCTTGCCAACCCTTCTGTCCCAGACGATCTAACTTGTCAAAAACCTGGTCCAAATATTTGGTAATTAACGGCTCTTTGGGGTCAACTTCATACAGGTAACGATATCCTTGGTAAATAAAATCAACCAAGACATGCTCGGCATCCATTCCATGTAGGCCACTAATTTCTTGCCATTGATTGTTCAAGGCAGCTAATCGATCGCTCTGGGTCTGTTTCTGTGTTACTTCAACAGAATGTAATAACTGTAATTCTTTCTGGATGCGTGAATTTAATTCAGAAATTTCAGATAATTTATATTTCAACGGCTCAGCGATTTGAGTTGCGTTTTTTACCGCTATTGCAGCTTCTTCTAATGTCTTCCGGCGATCATTCAGTTTCAATACGAATTCCATCAAATTATACTTGCCAGCAGCCTCAAGCCCGTAGCCCAAGGTGTTGATGTATAACAACATGGTTGCATCAGATAGCAAAGTATCGACTTGTTTTCCTTGAACTTCGAAACGTTTTTCTTGTATCTGCTTCGCTTGTTCCATTATTTTGATGGATCGGTTAGTATCTTTCAGAGTATCTTTGTAAAATTCAGCAAGCTGCAGAAGTAAATCTGCGCTTCCTTTATTAGTAGCCCATGTCTCCGCTCGCTGGAGTAGCCTGTCAGTTGCCGACTGAGCAATTGTATCTGTAGAAAAATCACTTTTCAAGGTATTCAAATTTACGATGAAAGATCGAAAGTCATTTATCTCCATCGACTGTAAAGCGGATTTTAACAACCGCGCCAGCTTTAAGCTGCTAAGTAAGTTGGGCATAGGATGGGGTACGCGGATACCAATTTCCATGAACTGCAAAGCCTCAGAATATTGATCTTTTTCCAAAGCCTGTCTTGCCATTCGCTCCAGATCATTGGTGAGTTCTTTATTTTCTCGATCTAAAGTGAAGGATTCATTAGCATCCAACAAAGCCTTACGAACATCACCGTTTGCTAATGCTTCTTGTGCTGATTGAATTTTGCGCTTAGCTTCCCCACGTGTGTGGTCTTTAATTTCCATTTCTTGAGCTAATGTCAGTAAATCCCCAATTTCTTCACTCTTGATTAATTCCTTATAAGGAAGTTTATTCAACGAAACCATAGCTTTGCGATAAGCTTCACCAGATTCTCTGAAATGATCCTGGGTGCGAAAACCTTCGGCAATCCCCAATTGCTTAAAAAGCTCACAGTCCTTCCTCATAGCATCCATACCTGGGGAATTTAAAATCTGTTGGAGTAGCGATAGCCGCTCCAGTGCCTCATCCCAACGCTCTTGATTCATCAAATCAACTATAGCCGCTGCCGCTTCTACATTTGGATCAAAAGATGCAGTAGGCACCACCTTCCCAGCCATACTAAGATATGCCCAACGGCGTAGAGGTGCGGGATCGTCCGTCCATTTTATCCCTTCTTCAAAGGTCGTAATCGCAAGATCATAAGCTCTGCCTTTAAATAAATTCTTGCCGCGTTCTAGATAATCGCTTAATGCTAATAGTTCGTCTGCACGATGGATATCAACTTCCAATCGTTCTGAATCATACGTTTGACTTAGTCTTGAAAAGATATCCAAGGCAGAGCGGGATAAGATAGCAATATTTCGAGAGCGATCAGGATCAGATTCACTTTTATTCTCGGCGAGACCGAGGCGATCCTCTGCGTCTTTTAGAATCTGCTCGCCACCATTCCAAAAGCCAAGTAAATTCTGGATTTCAGAAGCGATACTTTTCGCAGACACAGGGCGTTGGTCAGAATTACGATGAAGCAGTCGGCGCAGCAATTGATAGGTTCCCCACGACATTTTATCTTTATGGAGCTTCAAAAGCGGTTCAGCGCGTTCTTGTAATTCACCTAAAGAATACTTTAAGGTATGACCAGTCAACATTGCAAATAAATACACTCCACATAATAATAGGTCACGTTTTACCCCGCGCATATTTCCAGGTTTGATCTCTTCTAAAGTTCCGAAATCAATTAACTTCAATTGACCAACTTTCTTTTCTTCAACAATCGTCCATCGCAGATTGTCAAATTTCAGGTCAATAAAGGACTTTTTTAAGTCTGTGTGTAAAATATCCATTATCCGGAAAAGATGCCATGCGGCAGTGAGCGCTTGTGATTCTGTTAAATTACCCTGTTTCTGTATCAAATTGGGAATTACTTCTCCGCTAATGAATTCCATCACAATATAAGGAATCCCCTCATATTCACCTTGATCATAATAGATCGGCGCAATTTTCACAGATGCTAAATTAAGTTTCTGCCAGACTGCTTCCTCTTTTTTTGCGCGGTCATGTTCAATATGCATAAGCATTGCCAAGGTTAAACTTTCTTGATCGAATGCCTGGCGCGCGGTTGGAAACTCCAATGTTTTCATTGCTTTTATAGCTACTTTTATTGGAAATTCTCCTTCTATAAATAATTCACCCCGATAGACTTCGCTGGTCAGTCCACCTCCCAGGCGTTCCAATATCTTTAAGTTTTTTCCACCTATTTCCAACGTATCACCCAAGGGTAATAAAGTATCAAATGTATTTCGAATCAAGATTCACCTCCTAGACAATTAACGAATGAATTCTCTTCCTGATTGAGGATCACAAAGTTCTACCTCAAGTAAAAAAGCAAATGTACGCGCCAGGGCATTTTGAGTTCCTTGACTTTTTATCCTGGCAAGATATTTCGTTTTAAAAACCTCAGTTTTCCTTGCATACTCCGGCTGTTTCCGAATGGCATCCACGGTTTCTTTCAGTGTCCGGATAAAGGCTTCGGCGTGAGTATTATGAAAAGGATTGTTGTACTCCTGGCGTCCTTTAAATTCACACGGCAACTCTAATGCAAAACGAGTGAGAGCACTTAAAAGTGAGTCAGTATAATTATCTTTATCATCAGCAATAGCTAAAGGCAAGGCATCAAATCTTGAGCCATTCGATAACGATTTTAGAGCCCACTCTTTTTTTCCGCCATTATTTGTACGTAAATCTATCAAACGACAAAATAAAGCCTGGCAGAAAAGTGTAACCAACTCTTGATTAACCAAGGCAAGCGTTAATTCCGGTGCTAATTCCTCCTTGTTGTCGAGTCTGAGTAATTTCTTGATTTTGCGCTCATAGATGACGGCATTTTGCTCTTGGGGATACAAATGAAGATTACCATTTTGTCTATAAGCTCCCCTTATTTGACGAATTCTTTCGGTTGCTTCCATGGGAATATTATAATAAATGCCTAATGCAGTTACACGTGTCGCTTCTCCACTATTCAAGATATTCAAAAGATTATTTGGGGTAAGCGGAAATATCTTCTTTGTATCGAGGTTGCTGATCCACTCTGGTCCATTGAGATATTGTTCAACCGTTACAAATTCACCATGAGCAGCCATGTCTTGATCATAAGCCAATAATGGTTTTCGAGCAGGCTCAAGTGAAGCCAATGACGCTTCAACTCGCTTATGAAACCAGGAATCTCTTCCTACCAAATAAACTGTTAATTCTCTCACCTGTGCCCTGGCAACGTCATGTAATGTATCGATAAGACCTGTGTGCTTCTCAGGCGTATAACGATAAGTTTCATCGGGTAACCCACTCATATCCACAGGGACACAAATTAAGTATATCACTGGCTGTCTTCCGGGTCTGTTATCGATCCACCAGCCAAGCCGCTCGCGGACTCGCAGGATTTGTTGGCTATTTTCATTTCGAAATTGAGATAATTCTGGTCGGATCGTATCCTCATAAAATTTCTTCACTTCATTCAATGCGCCATTCCCACTATCGATGACCGATTGGGAAATCAGACTATCTGTCGATTTTTGAAGTTCTTTTTCGGTATTCCGCATTTCATGGAGGAGGATGGTTTCAATCGATTCAGTAAGTAACAGGGATTGTTGCGTAATCTCAAGATTATTTTCTGTATTCTCTAGGGGCTCTTTCCATTGCTCCCACGGACGTTTAATGGAGGGTGTATTTTTTCCAAGTGATTCGTTTGATAAGTTTGACATCAATGATGGGGCTTCATACAATACTTTTTCCCAGCGGAAAAGTTGTTCGGATAAATCTCTAACTGTCTCCATCCAAGCCATCATTAGATTTGAAATCTCAGTCTTTTTTATATCATTTGGATTTTGAACAGGTAATTTTTCTAATCTTTCTGAAAATTTTGACAACCTAGATTTTAGCCAACCCAATGCAGCCTGTACTTGCGTTAACCGACCGGGTTGGTCACTATTTAAAGTGTCTTTAATACCTTGTGAGAGTTGTATTTGGAATGGGAGATGATAGGAATTATGATGGATAGGAGGCAGTGGATGAAGATTATTGTCTGCAGTATCCAGGAACCAGCGAAAAATCGGATGACTCATTGCTCCATTGATCAACCAACGTCGAGCCAAATCTTCTCCGGTTTCATGAATGGGCTGCCTCGCATTCGATAAGAAGCCGTCGCTATTACCATCTTTTCGTTCCCCATATAACCCGGCATAACTCAACCGGTATGTAATATAATTCTTCAATTCGGCTAAAGAGAGATGCAGGGTAGCTATTCCAAAACTATTAATACATGGGCGATGGTTATCCTTTCGGTAGTTACCAGCTTTGGATATTGCATTGGAGAAATCCGCTTCCCATACCGAACGAAAAGAAGGATGCAAGATAGTATATAGAAATTCAGCAAGCGCTTTCCCAACACCATTTTCAAATGATCCCGCTGGAAGGGCTTGATCATCCACGAGAAACAAATTATCCAAAAGCGCTGAATCGACGACTCCAGAATTCAAGCCAATAGGTGCCTCCATCCAATGAATTCCGCTAAAAGTGAATCTACCAATTTCTCGCAAAGCTGCGTACATTTCATTATCTTCTAAATCCGGTGGCTCGGGAGAAACAAAGGATAGCAATGCGGTAATAAAGGAACAAGGATTATGATCCATATTCTTGATTATTAAACGCAGTGCCTGAAGAACATCTCCAAAGAAGCCAATTTCGGCTTCCGCCAAACTTCCAATAAGAATGACTCGCACTCCATTATGTAATTCTTTTAAAATATCACTCAAGCGATAGTAAATTGGTTGGTAATTAGCTGCCTTTCTGAATAAATTATGTCTATGTTTACGCAAAGAATCTTCTTTTGGGATGGATTCTTCATCACTATTAATTGATAATAGGTCAAAATAGGTAAGAGAAAAAGGAGTGTTTATTGGTTCAACTGGTTTTTCTGTAATCAATATCGCATGTAACCTCTGTTGGTAACCCGATTGGTCTTGCACCAGTAGAGATTCCCACTGGCGCAAGACGTTTTCACCTGTTGATCCAAGAAATATCACCAATCCATCAAATTTGTTCGGGTTTTGCTGATATTTCAAAGACTGAACAGAGATTGCTTTTTCCAATTCAGCAAACCTTTGCTCATCATCGGGTGAATATTTATCAGGTGGTGGAGGCCAGTTCCTAAATGGATCACCACGCGAGCTTCGATCCACATTATCAGACCTCCCAGAAGAACGTTTTATCCAATCAAACATTGTCAATCCATTAATTCTAGACTTCAAATTTCTTTATGCGCATCTTATAAACGGTTTTTGCCAAGTCAGCCAAATCCTCTTGCTCTTGTCCTATCCTCTTTCGTAAAGCTTCATCCTCATATTTAGAGCGAAGTCGTTCTACATCGCTTAAGATTTTCTGAATAAACCCTTTTGTGTTTTTAGGATCAATTTCTTTCTTATAAAGGTTGACTAATTTCGTCTTACCAAGTTCTTTTTCCTTATCGATGATTGCCGAAAGGAGTTTTTTCCAATCAATCCAACGGATTTGTCCTAAGCCTGGGGTTTGATCGCGACCGTCCAGGGC
Source organism: Chloroflexota bacterium (assembly GCA_037142095.1). Lineage (GTDB taxonomy): Bacteria > Chloroflexota > Anaerolineae > Anaerolineales > DRKV01 > JBAXBF01. The sequence continues at coordinate 5,682 of JBAXBF010000014.1, read as the reverse complement.
GAAATTATGGATTACCTGAAAGAAATCTTCCTCCTGGTCTCCACTTAAACCAATCTTAGCTACCGTCAAATTAATTGGAGTCTCCATCGTCGGTAATTTATATAACCAGGCATTTTTATCATCTACATAGATAAAACCTAAGGCATAGGCAAGGAAGAACATCTCAAAGCGATCCCGATCCTCCAATAAAGCGACAACTTCAGGATGGAGCGTTCTAAAATCTTTTTCTAACAAGCCAGGCATTTCGGCTTCGTAATAGCAGGCATTAATTTCCGCTGGAAATATATGCAACTCAGAGGCTGGGATGCCACGATGTGGATCGGTCACTTGAGCGATATATGCATCGCGGCAGGTGACCCACATTGCAAAGTCGGTACTTGGAATTAAGTCATCAGAACGGACGACGGTCAGTTTGTGAGTATCTTCAGAGTCAACAAGATTCAAATTGGATCTTAACTGAGGGTTGCGTGCTCTTAATTCGTCTATAAAATCTTGAAAATAGGTTGTAGTTTTGCTATCCAGGTTTGAATTGACTCGAATCAAGCTCGACATGACTTCGGGTCCAACATGTGAGGAACTTGGCATGATAAACGGTTCCCCCATTTCATTCACAGCGAGGGCAAGTTTTTGACCCGTCTCATAGGTTTTTTGTATCTCGCGCGCTAAGGGTCGATCTTTATGCATGGTCTGGTATGGAACCTTAGCCAATTGCAAAAGAAGACTCAAGTTATATTGATCTGGTTTTTCACTATCACGAACAAAAGACAAATATTGCGGTGGTCGATCAGGATTTTCCGATGGGTTTTCAATGCCACAGGTTATTGACAATCGGTCATTGTTTGGCTCAACATGCCATTTAAGTTGCTGAAGTGCCTGGCGAATATAGTCCTCTTTGGATTCATATTCATGTTCACCAATTAACTTATTAACCCGATCTAAACGTTTATCGATTTCATTGTTGACATTGACGTTATCGAGAGAGTCCTTTGCTTCATGAAAGAGTCCATTTAACGAAACGGCTTGATTTCCTGTGGCTAAAACTGTGATCCAGCGGTCGAACTCATCTCGTGTCTTTTCAGCAATGTTCTGAAGTTCCTTAGCAACTTCAGCTAAAACATCCAATAAGATATCTCCCTTTCGTGTGTCAATGTCCATCTGTTCAGCTTGAAGGTAATTTCTTTGAGCCCGGTGCGCATCCGGGTGTACATTGTTGTCCCAAAAAGTAAAAATGCAACCCTTTCCTGCATCTTGTTCATATTGTTTCCAAGCCTGTTCAACAGCCTGTTTTGTCTTCTTAGACACAAGTAGCTCTTCGTTCCTCTTAAGCCGGACTTTATTTAGATACGAAATAAAATATGAACAAGTCTCCACTAAGCCATCATAGAACGAACGAACATATCCTAATTTTCCACCGCGTGCGATTATTGGGTCTGTTGATTCGCCATTCAAGGCATGCAGTGTCCAAGCCTGAATCAATTTATAAAACCGCACAACTTGAGCTGCCTTTGCATCATCCAATGCCTTGCCATATTTTCCTCGCAAACGCTGTCCACCTGCTGTATCCATTCCATAATGCTCATTGCGAACTGCGGGGATTCTATTTTTCATACGTGTAAGTGCTTCTCTGGGGGTATCTCCAAAAACACGACTTGGGGCGACTTCTTTCCAGATTGGAAGATTGAGTTCATCTTGAATATTGCGGACAATCGCCTTACCAGCGTCGTCCTGACCAATATCAGTCAACGAGGATAATTGACGTAATGGATTACGCGCCCACATGGTAATCAATTCATCGCTTCTCACCCCTTCTTTAGCCATTATTTCAGCGATTAGCTGAGGTAGTTTGGTGTTTGGAATCTCGACCCCAGCAACGTTGAAAGCAGATGCATTCAAGAAGGCAATCACGGCTCTCGTACCCACTTGACCTTCTACAACTTCACGATTATGTAGTTCTGAAAGGTGAGTAACCCGCCCCTTTGAATTGATTTCTGGCGCAATAAACTCCTTTAATATATCTAACGCCAATTGGTGCGAAAATTTCTCTTTTGCATAATATACTGGCACCTTCAAAGTATAAGAACCGATCGAAGAATGGTATGGTCGGCGCGGTAATTGCGCCAATTTACCCGCCAGGTTGGTTGTAACAAACTCAGTATATTCTTTACCGGCTTTATCATCTAATATTGCAGATAGACATTGAGCTACAGCCGGATATAATCCTTGCTCTGGTTTGATACTATCTAACGGATTTCGAGGGCGAGAGGGATCCACTAAATAACTGACATCATAAGCACGCCGTTCAAGCCTGAGGCGCAAATCAGCATTGGTTTCGTGATAATTAATTTGCCTTACTCCAAATCGCTCACTAACTATCATAAAACGATCTAACTCACGCCATGCGGCAAATGAGCGCGCATACATATCACGATTCTCACCAATACCTCCGGCAGAGAATGCCTTCGGCAAGACGAAAAAACCGCGAATAACATAATTTCTTGCAACGAGTTTTTCGGCTTGAGCACGGATGAGAACTGGAATATCCACCAACATTCCGGCGCCGGTTCCCCCGGCAAAAGAGCCTACAATCATGATTTCTAATTGGTGATCTTGATTAACAAGGCGTTGTAATTCTTGAATGGCTGATCGAATGTGTGACAAAATCTTGGATTCATTTAAAGAAGATAAATCTTTAAATATAGAAATCCGACCCATGTGACGGATTTGACCACTACCTTCACTCGTATTAAATGCTCCTGGAGGTAATTTAGCCAGCAGCGTCTTGGCGGGAAACCATTGCATGTGGGTGTGCTTCCCATTGGCAATTTCGCTTGCCAATGGACCGACTTGACCCCCAATAGGAATAAATTCAGTACCATGGGTCAAATGTACCGCGCCAGCGCGTACATCTTGTTGATCTTTCCCCTTGCTATCCTTTCCGGTTTCAGCCGTAGTGGATGAAGTTGTATCGAAACACAATAATTTCACCCCGGCTGGGATTTCACCATCCCCGATTTCTAATAAATCTTTTTTTAAGAAAGTCAATATCCATTGACCTGTCCCACCTAAACCGATTACAATCGCTGGTCTTGTCATATCATCTCCTACTGGTAAAAATTAACATGAACGAATAATTTGCCAAATACAAACAATACCATTAATCAAGGTGCTTTATATAGCACTTCTGTTAGAGCAGCATCATCATAAACCTGGGGCATTTCTGGTTGTAAATCTATCTTCGCCCGACGCCCAGATAAAGTTATGTATTCCATATGGACGCTTGGTCCATTAGAGCTACCAACGTCTCCTGATAATAAATCCTCATCATTCTTTCCTTTATGTGAACCGCTCCGTAAATTTGTAACCTTGACTCGTCTTAATCCAGATGGTGGACAAGAGCGTTCCAATCCTTTGATAATTTTCCAGCTCTTTCCGCTGTATAAGGGATACTCACCAAGTACATCGGTGCCATCAATAAATTGAAGCGTTCCACGTACTTTATTAGTACGAATAAGGATGTTATAAAGAATCCATAGAAGAAACAAAGCGACGATCGCTGCCATAATTGTGTAATATGGAAAAGGAGTATGCCAGGCATCCCCTTCCTTGAGAATGAAAGGAATTTCGGCTTTATCCTTGTTTTCTAAAATCCGATAGCCGCGATTTGCTTGGCTGATTAGCGCCACATTCAATATATAATTTCCTGGTTTTTCCAAGCCTGTAACCGTAGCACTATAAGTGCCAGGGTTTCCAATTTCAGGCTTTAAGTCCACATTCACTTCATTTCCATCTGGATCGATAATCTTCGCGTTATTAAATGCATTATTGACATCATTTAGGACGGTGTCTAATTGTTCAACAGGCTTGCCATCTTTGTACTGAACTTGAGCTTTTACAGTGATTGGTTTAATAGGCAACTTGATAGGAAAACCGATTTTTGATTCTTGGAGCGTACCATGAATTGGTTTAAACTCGTTATCTGTGGTTGGCTCCGTTATCGCAATTTGAATAGGAATTACTTCAGTAACTTCAAACTTGATATCCTCTTGACGAAAAAGTTCACGGGGGGTGTTAAAAACCGCATTATAATCATCAGAAATATTTTCGGTTGGCTCTCCGGTATGTTCTTTATAACCGCCTTTAATATTGACTGTATAGATACCTGGTAGAGGAACTTCGATCGGTTTTGAGGATTGAAAGAGTTTAGATTCAGGTGACCAGACCATTTCAAGATTTTGCGTTTTAGATGCTGTACCTTCAGGTCCAGATACATCTGCGTTTATGTTTAATCCCACTTCCGAACGATCGTTCTGTTCTAATTCTTTATTTTCTATATCAATTAATTTATATTTCAGCCGGTTTTCATTCTGAGGATCGAAATAAGGGGGATTCTCAACCTGGGGAATTACAGAGGGTATACCTAGTAACTCTTGGCTATTGGGACTTGATGGCATCCGAACCTTGACGGTATCATAGTAGGCATCGAGCCCTTCACAATCATCTGATTTGAGTTTCCAAATGCCTGCATATGGATAGTTGAATACATAACGTTCATTTGCACCGTAGGCTTTGTATTCAGCTACATCGAAACCACTATTTGATCCTGCTTGACCACCAGTAGTAGTGTATTCTTTCCCTTCCTTATTTACATAAGAAAGGGTCACTTTCAACTCGGGGTCAATTTTGAAAAATACCAAAATAGCCTTTCGCAGAAATGGATTGACTGCAAAATTTCCACATCTTACTGCGGTGGATGGGACACCGGATAAGCGTTCAATAATATCTTTGATTGTTTTTGGGATTTCATTTCTGTTCTGTACAAGTTTAATTAATTGCCCTCCATGTTTTTCGGATACGTCAGTTAAAGTATTGATAATTTCCGTGGGGTATTTTTGTTTTGATTCTAGTAAGATTGTCCACATGTAAACACTTTGATCATAATCCTCTTGAGTAACCTTATTGTCACTTAGGCATTTATTCTTTCTCTCTGGAGGAGCATCCTTAAGATCACGATATGTCTTTCGTAAATCATTAAAACAAGCCTCAAGATTGATTACTTTTGGAGAAAATGGAAATGTAGTGTTTATATAACCTGACATTTCCTTCAAATATCCAGAAGAATCGGTTACTGGATAGGGTACCCCATCTGTTATGAAGATGATCACTCTTTTTCGAGGTCCCCCTGTCGGGGGGGGATCTGCTTGCTTCATGATTTCGTCAACCTTTACAAAAGCAAGTTTAGGTTGGGTTTGACCAAGATTATATATTTCCACCTTCTTCTTTAATTCTTCACGAACACGTAACGAATCTTGAAAATCAATTGGAGCAATAGAGCTCAAAGTCAAATTCACTTGAGCATTATCTCCAAAAGAGACTACCGCTATTCGATGAAAAGTCCCCTTACAAAAATCTAATGCAAGGTCAGATAACCGGTCAATTACATCTTCAACAGCAAATTTCCTCTGTTTTAAAGGATCTGATGGCGCAGACCCAGCATACCCAACCATCTGACCATTTTCATCATAGCCCATACTTGCGGATTGGTCTAAAACAAAAATTACGTCCAATGAGTAACACGAACCCGGTGGTTGTACATCATCTGTAATCGTTCGGGAAACTAAAGATGCTGAGGCAGGTTTTACAGATATAAACATGGATAAAGTCAATATAGAGAATATTACATAC
>JBAXBF010000013.1:0-25523 GCA_037142095.1 Chloroflexota bacterium | reverse complement strand
AATCGGGTTTGCCCGGGGCACGCGGGAATCTGGAATTGGCACAAGCAGTTAGCGAAGAAGGGGATTATGCGTTGCTATGCTTCTGACCCGCGCTGGCGCATCCGTGAAGCGGTGGCAATGGCGCTGCAGCGGCTGGGAGATGAAGACATGCCTGCGCTGCTGCGGACGATGCAGGATTGGTGCGAAGGAAATCTTTTAGAAAAGCGTGCCGCAGCCGCGGCGTTGTGTGAGCCACGTTTGTTGGAACGAAAAGAAGATGCTCAGCAAGTATTGGAGATTCTGGATAGAATCACGGATTCTATTACGAAAATCGATGATCGGAAGAGCGCTGATTTCCTGGCACTCAAGAAGGGACTGGGATATTGCTGGAGCGTGGCAACTGTCGCATTACCGGAAGTGGGTAAGTCTTTGATGGAGAAGTGGTTTGCCAGTCTGGATAAGGATGTCCTTTGGATCATGAAGGAGAACCTTAAAAAGCAGCGTCTGATACGTACCGATGCGGATTGGGTGGAACGATGGAAGGATATTTTGTGATATAAGTCGGAAACTGGTTCAAAGAAAACCGAAAAAGGGATTACACATCCCGCATTTGGACTTTGGGCAGATCGTGAAGACATCATCGATTCAGTTCAGTTTTCCGAGCAACTACGACAAGAAATAGAGGCGCGTCAAGACGCAAAGAAGCAGGCGATAAATCACCTGACTACATAGGCCTTTCATCTGTGAAATCTGTGTCATCTGTGGATTAAATCTTCTAATATAGCCGCGTGCCAAGAGATTTTCCTGATATAGCCTGCTGCACATTGCCAGCTTCTTCCCCCGAAAAGATCAGGACTTCCATATCTGGTGCAAAACGAACCATCTCCAACGCCTGGCGCACCTTTTCTGCCATCCCGCCGGTAACATCGGGGGCAGCGGAAGCACCCAGCGATTTATCCAGAAAGGAGAGGCTGTTTTGGGGCGTGATCTCCCCAACCAGGTGAGTGCAGGTAGGGTAATCTGCCCAAACACCGGGTTCGATGCCTGCCAGCAGGATACGCTGGGGATGTAATTCCTTCGCCATAAAAACAAACAAATCTTCCGTGGAGAGGATCGTACCGCCTTTTTCATTGTCGAAGATCACATCGCCGTAAACGAGGGGCAGCAATCCATGCTCAAGGGCAGATTTCAGAGGGGATAGATCCCAACGCAGCACTCCTCCTGAGTGGGAAATTACCATGGATGCCGGTGAGAACGAGATGACAGGCAGTCCAGCCTCGTAGAGCGCGTCGGTCACCAGGCGGTTGAGCGCATCGGCTGCGTGCCAGACTTCAGCGAAACCTTTCCATTCAAAAGGAGTATGAACGCCCTGGCGGGTGCCGAATTGTCTGGCTGCCATGTGCCCAAAAGAGCCAGAACCATGTCCCAGAATGAGCCTGATGTGCGGTGAGTGTGCCAGCCCCGCACTGATCTCTTGAACCAGACGCTTAATCGTATCCAAACGCGGCGTATTTGCTTTGGTCTTTTCGGTGATGAGTGAACCGCCGAGTTTGAGAAAAACGGTTGTGCTCATGTGCCTTCGATCACAACCATATTTGTTTCAGCATACTGGTGACGCAGCGCCCGCGCCTGACGGTACTCCTCCGATTCCAGCCATTCTTTAGCACGTTCAACACTTTCAAATTCCAAAACTACCAGACGGGTAGGATTCCAATCACCTTCCAGGATTTCTGTCCGACCGGCACGTGCCAGATACTTGCCGCCATAGGCAGCCACTGCCGCAGGTGACATCTCTTTGTAATTCTCAAATCCTTGTGGATCAGTCACATTCACATCGACGATTACATATGCGCTCATTTATCCTCCATAAGGATGATGATCAATATCAAAAATCGAGATCCTCGGCAGGTCCATTATCCATCGGGCTTCTCCCGCCAATGTCATCTGCCAGGTTAGGCATAGACTTTTCGATGTCCTCCGGACTTTGCCCTGATTCAAGACGGCTGACCAGCTCTGTGAATTCCGGTCCCATATCTTCGCCGAGTTCACCGCTCATCTGGCGCATCATCCTCCCCATAGCGCGTGGGTCGTTCTCTAATTCCGCCAATTTGGAAGGGTCAGAGATATCCTCCATGCGCGCTTCATCACCGCGGGCAAAGCGCACGCGCCCGATACGGCGTTCCACTTGTTCACTGTTACAATGGGAACAGGTAACGGTTTTTGTCCCATATTCTTGATAGGTAAGAAAGACGTTAAAGCGCTGTTTACAGCTCAAACAACGATAGTCATAAATAGGCATGCTTTACCTCCGATTTTTCTTCTATATATGCCTCAATTTGAATTATAATCCTTATATGCTGAATGCGGGATAGAAAATAACCATTTCCCAACCCCTCTTTGGGTATATTTTGAAAACGGTGGTAAAAATGAGTCAAGAAACGAATATGCTTTCAGACAGACAGCCTTTGTTGATTGTCATCTCAGGGGCTTCTGGTTCAGGCAAAGACACAGTTGTGAGACGCCTCAAGGAACGCCAGGTGCCTTTTCACTTTGTGGTAACGGCTACGACGCGCCCGCCACGCCCTTCGGAGCGGGATGGAGTGGATTATTATTTCATCTCTCGCCAACGATTCGAGGAAATGATCGCCAATGATGAATTGATCGAATATGCGGTGGTTTACAAGGATTTAAAAGGCATTCCCAAAGAGCAGGTGCGTCAAGCGCTGGCAAGTGGCAAAGATGTCATCATGCGAATCGATGTACAGGGTTCAGCCACCATCCGAGGTAAGAGCCAGGAAGCGGTGCTCATCTTTATCACTGCCAGTGAGGAAGAGTTGATCCAGCGTTTGAAGGCGCGTGGTACCGAAAAGCCCGCGGATTTTCAGGTACGGGTCGAAACGATGCGCAGAGAACTGGCAAGCATCCCAGAATTTGACTATGTAGTTGCCAATCACGATGGCAGGTTGGATGAGGCGGTCGATAAAATATTATGTATCATCGCGGCAGAACACAACCGCGTTAATCAGCGTAAGGTGAACTTATGAGCGATAACCCGCAAACCAACCCTGAAATGCGAGAGGTGCGCCTTGTGATGCCGCCTTTAAAACCGGTTGTTACCAATACCCTATTTGCCATTACAGTAGCCATTTTTTTGGTGCAGTTGGCCACTCAATCGTTCATGGAATTGGACATTCCCGCCACTTTAGGGATGAAGGTCAATGCATTGATCGCACACGGGCAGGTTTGGCGGCTGATTACCCCCATGTTTCTGCACGGCTCCATCCTGCACGTCGCTTTGAATATGTATGCTCTTTTTATTTTAGGGCGCGGTTTGGAACAATACTATGGGCATACGCGCTTCTTATGGCTGTATTTCCTGAGCGGCTTTGCGGGCAATGTGATTTCGATGTTGTTTTCGCCCCATAATTCGCTCGGATCTTCAACCGCCATCTTTGGATTGATTGCGGCGCAAGGCGTTTTTGTTTATCAAAACCGCAAGGTATTCGGTGGAAATGCACAGCGGGCGTTGATGAATGTCTTTCTGGTTGCCGGGCTTAACTTTATAATCGGTATGTCCCCGGGAATCGACAACTGGGGTCACTTAGGTGGTTTCATCGCCGGAATAGCTTTTTCATGGCTGGCGGGTCCCATGTTACAACCGGTTTTGACACACGACCCGAATGGACAACCTATTGCCACTCTTGCCGATCAACGCGATCAACACGATGTTTATCAGGCGATTCTAATTGTGGGCGTGGTGTTTATCTTTTTAGCCGCCGGTGGTATTTATTTTTATAAGCCTAAATAATATCTGCCAAACGACTATGATATAATCATTACCACTATTATGAATGAAACGCTCAATCGGTGGAGAAAGCGGTTGCGAAATTTGCTTCAAGTCATGCAAAAAAACCGCTTCTATTTAATCGGCGATTTGATTCTTACCACAGCCGCAGTGATTATCAGCTTCGCGTTGCGCTTTGAATTGGGAGACTCGTTTCAATATTATTTCTCCCAGGCTTTTTGGATGATTGGGATTGCATTGATTATCAAGCCAATCGTCTATCGTAAATTTGGTTTATACCGGCGTTTATGGCGTTACGCCAGCGTGAAAGAAATCCGCCCGATTGCCCTGGCTGTTACCACGGCTTCGATTTTCGTATCCATCGTTGTTGTGTTATTAACCCGCGTCCAGCATACCTATTTTCCATTATTCTATCGCGGCTTTCCACGCTCGGTCTTTATCATCGATTGGCTGCTCACGATTATCTTAATCGGAGGTTTCCGCTTATCTGCACGTTTATTGATGGAAAGTCAGTGGATTGGCAATAACAATCGTGCCATAGAAGGTCCGCGGCGGGTGCTGATTATCGGTGCGGGAGATGCAGGGGCTCTGACGGTACGCGAGATACTTAAAAACCAAAAAATGAACTTGAAACCGGTGGGCTTCCTGGATGATGATCCCAATAAACAAGAGCAGCAAATCCATGATATTGCTGTTCTCGGTACTTTGCATGACCTGGGACGGGTGATTGACCAACATCATATCCAGGAAGTGATTATAGCTATTCCGAGTGTCCCTGGTTCTGTGATTCGTCAGGTTACGGACGTTTGCCATCAAAAACATGTCCGCTACCGTACCATGCCGAGCATTTATGAATTAATTGATGGTAAAGTGAGCGTCAACCGGCTACGAGAAGTGGAAATTACCGATCTTTTACGCCGCGCACCTGCCAAGATTGATGATTACCAGATTGGTTTGAATCTCACTGGGAAACGGGTGTTGATTACCGGGGCAGGAGGTTCGATCGGCAGAGAGCTCTGCCGCCAGATCATCCATTGGAAACCGTCCAATTTGATTATGCTTGGTCATGGCGAGAACAGCATTTTCAAGATCATGATTGAATTACAAGAAACGTATGGGATTGCCACCAGCGGTTCAAGCGACTCGATTAACAATCCAGATCTACCGCTGATGCCAATCATCGCCGATGTGCGCGACCGGGTTCGTATCCTGCGTGTTTTTGAGAAATTCAAACCTCAGGTTGTGTTCCATGTCGCGGCTCATAAACACGTGCCCTTAATGGAATTAAATGTCGAGGAAGCGGTAACCAACAACATCATGGGTACGCGCAACATTGCCGAAATTGCGCAATCATTCGATGTGGACCGTCTGGTGATGATTTCTTCCGATAAATCTATTCGTCCTTCCAGTGTGATGGGTGCCACCAAACGATTCGCCGAGCAGGTTGTACTGGATGTCGCCAAGCGAACGGGTAGACAGTTTTCAATTGTTCGTTTCGGAAATGTGCTGGGCAGCCGTGGGAGTGTCATTCCGCATTTCAAGCACCAAATTGCACACGGCGGACCGATTACCATCACGCACCCGGAAATGCGGCGTTTCTTTATGACCATTCCTGAATCTGTTCATCTCATCTTACAGGCAATGACGCTTGGCAAGGGGGGTGAGGTGTTTGTTCTACGGATGGGAGATCAAATTCGTATTCTGGACCTGGCAGAGGATCTCATCCGTCTTTCAGGGCTGGAGCCCTACACCGATGTTGATATTGTGTTTACCGGTATCCGCCCTGGAGAAAAATACAGCGAAGAACTCTGGGATAGCGGGGCAAATTCCGAGCCGACTTCTCACCCAGATATCTTACGCCTGACCGATCAGGATTTCATGGATAGCGATGTTTTACAAAATACAATTGCTGAAATGGCACACATGGTACATGAAGGTGACTCGGAGGCTATCATGCGTCTGATGGATCAATCCATCCCCGGGTCTACTGTTTTGGGGCAATCTTCATCTTATCAGGTTGAATTTGAGAGTTAATGGAAAGGGGTAGGTTTATGGAGCGAAACGCGAGTGAATGGAGCGAATTCCTTAATCAATATGCCAGCCAACATGAGGCAGCCCATATCTTACAAACGTCTGCGTGGGGTGAGCTTAAGACGGCTTTTGGCTGGGATGTTGTCCGTATCAGCGTCGATGGGGTGGGTGTTCAGGTGCTTTTTCGACGCCTTGTGCGCCGCCTTGGCAATACATCCCCAACGATCGCCTATATCCCCAAAGGTCCTGTGGGTGCAGATTGGGAAAAACTGGTTCCTGAACTGGATGCCCTCTGCCGAAATCGACATGCCATCTGCGTCAAGCTGGAACCGGATTTGTGGGAAGATCAGGCGCCGTCTGAAAAAATGTTAAAAGAACTGGGACTGCGCCCATCTGTGCATACCATCCAACCGCCGCGCACGGTGGTGGTGGATATCAGCGCTGAAGAGGAACATATCCTGGCTGCCATGAACCAGAAGACGCGTTATAATGTGCGTCTGGCACAAAAGAAAGGGGTAACGGTGCGTGTTTGCAGCGACGTCAAAGTCTGGCAGGCGTTGATGGAGGTTACCGGGCAACGCGATGGATTCGGGGTCCACAGCCTGGATTATTATGGACGAGTTTACGATCTCTTTCATTCCGATGCCGTTCATGCGGAAAAACCCATTTGTGAGATTCTACTGGCTGAACATGATGGTATTCCTCTGGCTGCCTTGATGGTGTTTGCGTACGGCAAGCGCTCATATTATCTGTACGGAGCCTCGAACGATGAGCACCGCAACTTGATGCCAACCTACCTCATTCAATGGGAAGCCATCCGCTGGTCAAAGGCGCGGGGATGTACTGAATATGACTTGTGGGGGATCCCGGATGAAGATGAAGCCACGCTGGAGGCTCAATTCACCGAGCGGCATGATGGTCTGTGGGGCGTCTATCGTTTCAAGCGTGGTTTTGGCGGGAAAGTACTGCGGGCAGCGGGTCCGTGGGATCGCGTCTATAACCCGGCGTTGTATGCAGCCTACCAGTGGTGGGTGCAGCGCCAGACTCAGGATGCAATGGGAGGCTGAAAATGGATAACTGGAATAAGATTATCGAGACTCTGCCCGATCCGCATGTCCTCCAAACCTGGGAATGGGGGCAGTTTAAAGCGCGTTACGGCTGGCAGCCGTTTCCCAAAACATGGCAGGATGAGGATGGACGCGTGATCGCGGCGGCGTTGGTTCTTCAACGTTCGTTAGGCGTTGGCGGTCTGCGGGTGATGTATGTACCTAAAGGTCCGCTGCTGGATTGGAGTAATGTTTCCCTGCGCCAGCGTGTGTTGGGTGATTTACATACATTTGCTAAAAAACAAGGTGCGATCTTTATCAAGATTGACCCGGATGTATGTCTGGGAACGGGTGTGCCTGATTCGAGCGGCAGCCTTGAGTTAAATGAAGAAGGCGAGCGGGCGGTTGAAAACGAAGTGGGGTACACCGTCGAGCAGGAATTACAGGGGCGCGGCTGGCATTTCTCGACAGACCAGATTCAATTCCGCAATACGGTTTTGGTAGATGTCACCCCCTCCGAGGAAGAGATGCTGGCACGCATGAAACAGAAGGCACGTTACAACATCCGTCTATCGGCGCGTAAGGGCGTCTCTGTTCGCCAGGGAGAGATTTCTGATCTTCCGATGATTTATCACATGTACGCCGAAACCTCCGTGCGGGATGGTTTTTTGATTCGAAATGAGAGCTATTACATGGTTTTATGGGAAAGTTTCATGCGGGCTGGCATGGTGACTCCCTTGATTGCGGAAGTGGAAGGTGAAGCGGTTGCGTCGATCATCGTATTTCACTTTAGTAAGCGGGCGTATTATCTGCATGGTATGTCGCGCAATTTACACCGCGAGAAAATGCCGAATTATTTACTACAATGGGAAGCGATGCGCCTGGCGAAAACGCTTGGCTGCACGACGTATGACCTATGGGGTGCGCCGGATAGCTTTGTCGAATCGGATTCGATGTGGGGAGTATATCTTTTCAAACGCGGACTGGGAGGTTATGTCCAGCGCACGCTCGGTGCCTATGATTTGCCCGTTCGCCCTTTTATTTACCGGCTCTATACCCAAACATTGCCGCGCATCCTGGACTTAATGCGCCGTAGGGGCAAAGAACGAACCCGCCAGGTGGTAACCTGATTGTATAAAAACCAAGACCGGCACTTGACTTTGTATGTTGAATTTGCTATACTGAAGATGTCCGATTCCCTCCAATGAGCGGATTTTAGGTGTTGAAATATGGTTGAAAATATTCAAGGACTGACGGGTTTTCCGGGTTATACCACTCCTGCTGTAGACCAGGCGCAGGCGACGCGTGAAGCGGAAAAAACCAACCCTTATTTACGCCGTACTCAAGATGAAAACAATGGCGTAACGGTTACAATCTCGAAGGAAGCCATGGCGTTACTGCGCGGCAGCCAACAAGATGGCAAGGATCCGGGTAGTCAGACCAAGCAAGCGAATGGGGGTGGAAGTGGGGATGGTGAATCCGCCGCTCAATTGAGCGATGAGCAGAAACAAGAAGTCGAGCAGCTCAAGGCGGGTGAGCAACGGGTACGGGCTCACGAACAGGCACATCTGGCAGTTGCGGGGAATCTTGCCAAGGGCGGTGCCAGTTATGAATATCAGACTGGACCAGACGGGAAACGCTACGTAGTCGGCGGCGAAGTAAGTATCTCAATGCGGGATGGGAATACACCCGCAGAAACCGTTCAGATTGCCCAACAGGTTCAGCGGGCTGCGCTCGCTCCGGCAGACCCTTCTCCGCAAGATAGACAGGTTGCAGCGGATGCGGCGGCTAAAATGTCAGCGGCTCAAGCAGAAGTTTCTCAACAAAAACAAGCAGAAATGACGGGGGGAGATAAACCGACAGAGGGGATTGCTAAGACCGGTGGCACCGGTGAAGCGGCTTCCACACCTACCATTCAACAGAACCGTCCATCAGGTGAATTGGCGGCTGTAGCTATGCGCGGTAGGCAAGCGTTTATTCGTCAGGGTGGGATGGAAAGTAGTTCTAGTCTCGGAATTCCTTACTCAAGCGTGAGCTTTCAAGCCTGAAAAGAAGACTATCGTTAAATCGCATGGCGTATCACGGTGACAGCAGGTAGCTCACTTGTCGATAAATTAAAGATTAGTGTTCTATTTGTGGTGTAAATGGTAAAATATAAGGAAATCTGTTCTTGGGAGAGAACATGAAAGAAAACATCATTTTATTGGTAGAAGATAATCCAGATGATGAAGCCTTTACCCTGCGGGCAATGCATAGAAATCATATCGCCAATCCAGTGGTGGTGGTACGCGATGGCGTAGAAGCCCTTGATTATATGTTCGCTGCTGGTAAATATGCTGATCGAGATGTGAAAGAATTGCCGGCAGTTATCTTACTGGATTTGAAGCTTCCTAAAATTGATGGTTTGGAAGTTCTCAAACGTGTCCGGGAAGATGCACGCACCAGAATCGTACCCATCGTTATCCTGACCACATCCAATGAAGATAATGATATTATCAAAGGGTATCAACTTGGAGCAAACAGTTACGTCCGCAAACCGGTCGATTTTGAACAATTTACCAGTGCTGTGGGACAACTGGGAATGTATTGGCTGTTATTGAATGAACCGCCGCCATCTAAGTATTGATGATGCATTCATTATGACCTTATTGTAGAAGAATTTTTTGAAAATCGATTAATAAACCGGTTCCCATTGATCGTGGAAATTATATGAGGGATAATCATGAACAAAGATATAATTTTACTGGTGGAAGATAATCCTGATGACGAGGCATTGACACTCAGGGCAATTCGCAGGAATCGGATTGCCAACCCCGTGATTGTGGTACACGATGGTGCGGAAGCATTGGATTATATGTTTGCCACTGGTGCCCATGCAGATCGAGATGTGCATGAATTGCCGGCAGTCATTTTACTGGATTTGAAGCTTCCTAAAATTGATGGTTTGGAAGTTCTCAAACGCGTCCGCGAAAATGAAAAAACAAGTCTTACCCCCATCGTCATCTTGACAACATCGAATGAGGAACGTGACATTATCCAGGGATACCGGCTCGGGGCAAATAGCTACGTCCGTAAACCGGTGGATTTTGAACATTTTGCAGAAGCAGTAGGAAAACTAGGGATGTATTGGTTATTGCTTAATCAAAATCCTAACCGAGATTAGTCATTAAGTGGCTCTTGGATATATTTGTTTGATCCACATGGTTGATGATGAAATATCATATTTTTGATCTGGTGGATATACCTTCTTTCCAAAAGGTATTAGATTCCATCAGTAAAATAACCGACCTTCCCTGTGCTTTATTGGATGAAGAGAATTCTATCCTGGCAAGTTCAGGTTGGTTAAATATCTGTACACAATATCACCGCGCCTGCCCGGAGTCAGAACGAGGCTGTGTAAAAAGTAATACTCAGCTCAATGAGGAACTAAAAGAAGGATCCTTTGCAGGACTCCAGTGCGAAAATGGACTCTGGGATTATGCCGCACCTGTGTTTATTGATGGGGATCATATCGCCACAATCTACACGGGTCAGTTTTTACATGAACCACCTGACCAGGATTATTTTCGCAGACAAGCACGCAAATTTGGCTTCGATGAAGAATCGTATATAGAGAGCCTTTCCAAAGTTCCAATTATTCCAAGGGATAAAGTAATCTCCCTGATGGATTTTTTTATGAATCAGGCGAAGCATCTGGCTGTCCAGGGATTGGAAAGAAAACGTTCTCTGGAGGCTCTTTCAGAACGCGATCGAGCTGAAAAAGCTCGTGACGAGATGAATGCGTTCTACCAGCAAGTAGTAGAGAAGATTAATACCGTCGTTTATACATTTCCCGTTAAGGGAACCAGCTCTAAACGCTATATCAGTCCGCAAATTGAGAGAATGTGTGGTTATCTACCGCAAGAATGGGAATCGAATGAAGAATTTTGGTCAAGCATAGTCCATCCTGAAGACCGTGAACGCGTAGAATACGAAGATAGGCGGGTCATCGAATCGGAGGAACCATTCGATGTTGAATACAGGATTTTTAAGAAGGACGGCAGCATTCTTTGGATACACGATCAGGCTGTTCTGGTAAGAGATGATAAGGGTCTGCCGCTTGGATGGTGGGGAACGATAGATGATATTACCCAACGGAAGAAAGACGAAGAAGCAAAATGGCTTAATGAAGCCCGGCTTGAGTCGCTGATTAAACTGGGTCAGATGACTTCCGCTTCAGAAAAAGAGATCACTGATTTTGCGTTGGATGAGGCGATAAAACTTACAGGCAGTACGATTGGATACATTGCTTATACGAACGAAGATGAGTCAATTTTGACGATGTATTCCTGGTCGGAAGAAGCAATGGCGGAATGTAAGATTGACGACAAGCCCATTGTCTATAAAACGATCGAGACCGGATTGTGGGGTGAAGCTATCCGGCAACGGAAGCCGGTCATTACAAATAATTATAATGAATATAATCCGTATAAAAAGGGTTATCCTGGAGGGCATGTACCTCTAACGCGGCATATGAACGTTCCCATATTTGATGGAGACCATATTGTAGCTGTTGCTGGGGTAGGAAATAAAACAGAAGATTATACCGAAAGCGATGTTCTTCAATTAACGCTGATGATGAGCGGAATGTGGAGTATCATCCAGCGCCAGCGCTCAGAAGGAGCACTACGCCAGCGTATTCTGGCTTTGACACAGCCTGCTGGAGACCTCTCTGCGATTAAATTTGAAGAACTATTTAACATCGAGGAAATTCAAGCTATTCAGGATGCCTTTTCTGATGCAACCGGGGTTGCCTCCATCATCACAGACGTGAATGGTCGTCCGATCACTCTCCCGAGCAATTTTTGTTATCTGTGTGCGGGGATCATCCGCAAAACTGAAAAAGGGCTGCTGAACTGCATGTATTCGGATGCTGAATTGGGAAAAGTAAAGCCAGATGGTCCAATAATCCAGCCGTGTTTGAGCGGCGGTTTGTGGGATGGCGGGACAAGTATTTGTGTTGGTGAGCACCATATAGCCAATTGGTTGATTGGGCAGGTACTGGACGATACGCAAAGCGAAGAAAAGATGCTGGCTTATGGGAAAGAGATAGGGGCTGATATGGAGCAATATCGGGCAGCTTTAGCCAAAGTGCCGCACATGTCCCGCCAACAATTTGAAAAAGTTTCCCAGGCATTATTTCTGGTCGCGAAACAGTTGTCCACGCTTGCCCGCCAAAATGTGCAACAGGCAAGATTTATCACCGAACGGCAGAAGGCGGAAGACTCATTGGCACAAGAGCGGACACTCTTGCGTACGCTGATTAATAATTTGCCGGATGCGGTTTATGTCAAAGATGTTGCTGGTAGGAAAACATTGGCGAACCTCGCTGATTTAGAGAATATGGGTATTCAAAATGAGGCGGATGTTCTAGGCAAAACCGATTTTGAACTGTTAGATAGAGATGTTGCTGAGAAGACATACGCGGATGATATGCGAGTTATTGAGAATGGGGAATCATTGCTTAACCGCGAGGAAGAAATTGTTGATCTCAAAGGTGGGCGGCGTTGGCTTCTTACTTCCAAAATCCCGATGCGAGATAAGGATGGGCGGGTCGTACGCCTGATTGGAATAGGGCGTAATATTACGGAGCGCAGACGTTATGAAGAGGCATTATATTACGAACGAAACCTACTGCGAACAGTGATTAATAGTATTCCGGATCAGGTCTACGTTAAGAATATAAACAATCAGTTTGTACTCTGTAACCAGGCTACCCTCCGATTTTTAGGATTTCAATCTGCGGAGGCAATTGAAGGCATGACGGATTTTGACCTGCACCCTCAAGAACTTGCTGAGCAATTCTATGCTGAAGAACAGGAACTTTTCCATAAGGGGCAATCCATTATCAACCGGGAAGCGATGGTCTTGGATTTGAAGGGGCGATTGACGTGGATGTTGACCGTCAAGGTTCCCTGGTGCAACACGGATGGAGAGATCATCGGCTTGGTTGGCATCAACCGTGATATTACTGTTCGAAAGGTGGCAGAAGATGATCTGGCACGTGAACGCAATCTCTTACGCGTGTTGATTGACAGTGTACCGGATCATATCTATGTTAAAGACCGTGAACATCGCTTCGTACTTGGTAATCTGGCGTTAACGCATTCTCTCAATCTTAATAATCCGGCTGATATCCTTGGAAAAACAGATATGGATTTCTACGATGCGGTGACTTCGCAGACTTTCTTAATGGAAGAACAGGAAATCCTACAATCGGGTAATGGATTGTTGAATATTGAAAGAACCGGAATCGGGATTGAGGGCAGGCAAGGCTGGCTATCGGTTACCAAAGTTCCCTGGCGCAATAAGCGGGATGAAATTGTCGGATTGGTGGGGATTAATCGCGATATAACTGAAAGTAAGCATACGGAGGAAGAAATTCGGATGCTTAATTCAGACCTGGAGCAGCGAGTCCTCGATAGAACAGCCCAGCTCAGTGCGGCAAATCGCGAATTAGAAGACTTTGCTTATTCCGTCTCGCATGATTTGCGCTCACCTTTGCGGGGGATCGATGGTTTCAGTCAAGCCCTGCTAGAAGATTATGCTGGGTTACTGGATGAATTGGGACAAAATTATCTTCACCGTATCCGAGCCGCGTCACAGCGTATGGGACAAATCATTGATGACTTACTACGCCTCTCCCGGGTAACTCGTTCAACCTTGCAGCGTTCTGATATTAATCTTAGTGAAATGGCTTATACGTTTTTATCAGAAATCCAGTTGACCCTACCTGAGAGAAAGATACAGGTTATAATAGAACCAAATTTGATTGTTCATGCCGATCCAAATCTCATGCGCATAACGATGAACAATTTGCTTGATAATGCCTGGAAATTTACCATGAAACACCCGGTTGCAAGGATGGAAGTAGGTAAACTGGTTGAAACTGAGAACGGTATTGAGAATGGAAAAGTGATTTATTATGTGCGCGATGATGGCATAGGTTTCGATATGGCTTATGCGAGTAAATTATTTGGACCATTCCAAAGGCTGCATGGTCTGGCAGAATTTGAGGGGACTGGCATCGGTTTGGCAACCGTGCAAAGGGTGATTCAGCGACATGGAGGCGAAGTATGGATAGAAAGTGCTATCGAAAAAGGGACGACGGTCTATTTCACACTTCCAAAATAAGGATATAACACTATTAGGTTCCTACTGGCTGATGTTGAATGAGGCACCTTTTTACAGTTTATTGTAGTTCTTTGTTTTTGGTTTGGTAGTAATGACAAATCCTCTACGCGTATTGATTGTTGAAGATGACGAAGATGATGCCGAACTGTTGCTGCGTGAACTGCGGCGAGCTGGGTACGATCTGAAGGCTTTGCGTGTGGAGACGCTGGATGCGATGCGGTCAGCCCTTGACCATCAAACCTGGGATATTATCTTTTCAGACTATTCCCTACCTCGTTTTAGCGGTTTAGCAGCGCTGGAGTTACATCGAGAGCGGTCGCTAAATATTCCCTTCATCATCCTATCCGGTACAATCGGAGAGGGCACTGCCGTGGCTGCCATGAAAGCGGGTGCAAGTGATTACATCATGAAGGGAAACCTGGCACGTCTCATTCCGGCAGTTCAACGAGAATTACGAGAAGCGCAAGTGAGAATGGACCGGAAATGGGCAGAGGTTGTGCAGTCAGCTTTGTATGTTATCTCGAAAGCTGCCAACGCAAATGTTGACCTTGCCAATTTCTATCGTCTTGTGCATGCCGTTTTGGATGAAATGATGGATGCCAAGAATTTTTATGTTGCCCTTTATCAAGATGACGCGGAGGAAGTGACTTTTCCTTATTATCCCAACCAATTCAACGCTGCACTTAATCATCAAATTACACTTGTATTAACGGATTACGTATATCGCATGGGGAAGTCCCAATTGGTGAACGCA
The DNA here is from genome assembly GCA_037142095.1 of Chloroflexota bacterium. Classification (GTDB taxonomy): domain Bacteria; phylum Chloroflexota; class Anaerolineae; order Anaerolineales; family DRKV01; genus JBAXBF01. The sequence continues at coordinate 10,735 of JBAXBF010000013.1, read as the reverse complement.
AAAACATATGAACAGCTTGTTCAGCATAATGAGGTGATTTCTTCTGAACCCTTGTTATCGAAATGGATGGGATCTATCTTGAAAAATGGCGAGAAATCCATTGGTGTTATTGCTGTCCATGCTGGTAAAGAAGACACTGTTTATGATGAACGTGAACTCGCCATCCTTGATTTTATTGCGGATCAAGTTGAACTCCTTATTTTACGCAAACAATCCGAAGAAAAGATTAATAACACAAACCAGCAACTTTCAGAGGCGTACGATTCTACCCTTGAAGGCTGGTCGCGCGCTTTAGAATTGCGAGAGCGTGAAACAGCCGGTCACAGCCAGCGCGTGGTGGAGATGACCCTCGAAATTGCCTTTACATTAGGCATCCAAGGTGAGGCATTACTGCATGTGCGGCGGGGAGCCCTTCTTCACGATATTGGAAAAATGGGGATACCGGATAGCATTTTATTAAAGCCCAGCCGTTTGACGGAGGATGAATGGTGTACTATGCGCCAACATCCCATCTATGCTTACAAATTGCTCTCTCCGATTTCGTACTTGCTTCCAGCGCTGGATATTCCCTATTGTCATCATGAAAAATGGGACGGCAGTGGTTATCCACGGGGTTTGAAGGGTGAAGAAATCCCGCTTGCCGCGCGCATCTTCGCAGTGGTGGATGTGTGGGATGCCCTGATATCTGACCGACCTTACAGCCCGGCATGGACAAAGGGAGCTGCCAAGGCGCATATCCAAAGTCAGTCTGGAATACACTTTGACCCACAGGTTGTAGATGCATTTATTAAAATGATAACAGATGTCATCTGATTATGGATTTGTAAATGATCCTGGTTCGCAATTATGACGATTTTTGCTATCCTCATTCTCTTTATACGGTTATTAATGACCCTATTTTTACTAATATTTTTAGGTTGGATTTTTTATTTTCTTATCCTTTCGCTGAAGTCTGATACCGCCTCATCTCTGTTTTATAATGGAGATGAAATCACTCAACATCTTGAATAATTGCCAAACATGAATCCAGTTACACATCATTGAAAAGCAGGTGTTCTATGCAACAAGAAGGAATCTCCAATAAACGCTTAAACCTGGATAATTTTGACCAATGGGCTTCGATCATCTTTGACATGAGCCCAATCGGCATTACAGTCGCTGACGAAAACGGTTCGTATATCTTTGCCAATCCGGCTTGTTGTAAAATGATGGGGTATACAGCCGAAGAACTTTTGCAGATGACCATATTTGACCTGACTCATCCCGACGACCGCGAGTTAACAAAGAGTGCCATCAAGGTGCAATTTGAAGGGACGTTCATCCGTGGAATTGAAAAACGATCCATCTGTAAAAACGGGGATGTCATTTGGGTGAGCGTGTCATCCCGTGTAATCGAAGATAAAGAAGGCAATCATCGTTATATCTTGGGTATGACAGAGGATATCACGGAACGAAAGCGTGCTGAAGAAACGATCCAAGCGAGTGAAGACCGTTTTCGCCGTCTGTCAGAGAACTCACCAGATATGATCTATCGGATGTCATTGCCAGATGGGCGGTATGAATATGTCAGCCCGGCTTGTGTCGAAATTACAGGCTATACACCGGAAGAATGTTATCAAAACCCATTGTTGGTGCGAAATACGATCCATCCGGATTGGCGGGCATATTTTGTCGAAGCGTGGAATAAATTATTGGAAGGAGATGTGGATCCGACCTATGAATATCCCATTATTGACAAATCGGGGAATATCAAGTGGCTTCAACAACGAAATGTGCTGGTCAAAAAAGAGGGTGTACCGGTTGCGATTGAAGGAATTGTTACGGATGTCACCAAGAACAAGGAAATCCAGGAAAAACTGCGGGTGAGTGAGGACAAAAGCCGCACATTTATTGAAAATTCGCCGGCCGGTATGGTTTTGACCGATGAAGAAGGGATAGTGATTGAATGGAATCCAACTCTTGAGCAACTCAGCGGTTTTAAAAGGGTGGAAGTTCTTGGTAAGTCTACCTGGGATGTGGCTTTTCAGCTTCTTAAGCCGGAAGATCGCACGCTGGAAAACTATGAGATTCTTAAGAGAGAAAGATTGGATGCCCTTGGATCAGGGCATTCTTATTTATTTAATTCTGTTACCGAGACCATATTATTCAATCTGGATGGTACACAGAATCTGATTCAACGGCGGTTTTTCCCAATCAAAACCCAAAAGGGATACCGATTGGGTGCGGTCTATATCGACATCAACGAACAGAGACGGATCGAAAACGCATTGAAAGAGAGCGAAGAAAGATACCGTACCCTTATTGAGTGTATTCCGGCAATTACTTACCAATCCGTTTTCGGTGAATCAGGGATTACTTTATATATCAGTCCCCAAATCGAAAATTTGGGTTTAACTGTCGATGATTGGCAAACCTATCAAGATTGGTTGAGTTGGCTCCATCCAGAAGACCGCCAACGTGTAAAAACTGAATATGACCGGACACTGGGTAGAGGTGAACGCTTTTCTGCAGAATACCGCATCTTCAACCGTGAGGGGCAAATTTTCTGGGTACATGATGAAGCGGCGGTTGTAAGTAGAGATGAAGGAAAATCTTATATTCAAGGCATCATCCTGGACATCAGCGAACACAAGCGGGCAGAGCAAGCCATGCATGCAAGCGAAGAGCATTTCAGAAGTATTCATACCCAATCTCCAATTGGGATTGAATTATACGATCTTGATGGATTCCTGATGGATGTCAACCCTGCCTGTCTCGACATCTTCGGTGTCGGGACGATTGAAGAGGTGAAAGGGTTCAAGCTTTTTGACGATCCCAATATTCCGAGCGGTGCAAAGCAGAGCCTTCTTGAAGGAAAAAAAGTGGAATATGAAGCGATCTTTGACTTCGACCTTGTCAGAGAAAAGAAGTTATACCAGACAACAAAATCGGGACAAGCTTACTTAAAATGCCAGATAACACCCTACGATACCGATAATGATGTGCCAGGAGGGTTCTTAGTCCATGTCCAGGATATCACTGAGCAAAAGAGATCGCAGCAGGCGCTTGCCGAAGGCGAAGAATTTGTCCGAACCATTTTCAACTCTGTGGAAGAAGGCATCCTGGTTTGTGACCGGGACTTGTGTTTCATGAGTTGGAATCCTTTTATGGAAAGGTTGACTGGGAGAAAGGCAGCCGGTGTTCTGGGTAAAAATGCCCTGGAAGTTTTTCCTTTTCTGCGCCAGCTTGGTATGGAAGAAGTCAACGAAAAGATATTAAAGGGTGAGACAGTCATCATCTCGGATACGTTCTTCGATAGCGATGGGGATGGGCAGGGAAAATGGGCGCGCGGAATATACAGCCCTCATCGTAATATGGAGGGCGAAATCATCGGTAGTGTCATTGTATTGAGTGATACAACGGATTATATCCAATCTCAGCAGCAATTGGAAAAAGTTCATACAGAATTGGAACGCGTATCCAATACGATATCAGATTGTGTCTGGAGCATGCTTTTTGATCCAAGAGACCAAAGCACGAATTTCACTTATCTATCGTCTCCTTTTGAGCGAATCACCGGTTACCCAGCCGAATTGATGATTCAAGATCCGTTTTTGAGGATCGAAATGCTTCACCCAGATGATCGCCAGCCGTTCATTCAAGCTTTAGAAAATGTGGTGACTCGTAACGTTGACACCGTTGAATTGGAACAACGTTTAACGCGCAAGGATGGCAATGTGATATGGGTGCGCAATCACGCCGTTGCCACCCCAGAAGAGAATGGCTGTTTGCGTATTGACGGCATATTAAGTGATATAACCGCCAGGAAATTGGCAGAAGACCAAATCCATAAAAGCGAGATACGCAACCGTGCCCTTACAGAAGCGATGCCGGATGCATTGTTTGAAGTCACGTCAGATGGAATCGTTGTGGATTACAAATCGGCACCTGGGTTTAAACCGTTTGTTCCAAGCGAGGTCTTTATCGGTAAGAATCTCCAAAAGGTTTTGCCCAAAGACGTGGTTGAAATTGTAATGTCTGGCATAAGCAAGGTTTGCCAATCAGGCGATCTTATTACTTTAGAGTACCAGCTTATGGAGGATAGTTGTTTACGTGACTATGAGGCGCGAATCGTCCCTCACGCCCAGAATGTTTTGGCAATTGTGCGGGATATTACGAACCGCAAGGAAATGGAACGGTTATTACAACGCCGGGATGCAGTTCTTGAAGCTATCAGCATCAGTGCACAAAGACTGCTTCAACCAGACGATTGGGATGCCACTGTACAGGATATGCTATCCCGTCTTGGTAAAGTGTTGGAAGTGGAACATGGGCGGATTTATCAAATTGACCAAAACGCAGGTATGACGGCTCATATTCTGCATGAATGGGATGCGTTGGAAACCCCCATCCCAGCGGAGAATGAGACAAATAAGCCCTTTCCGTTCTGGACGATTTACCAGCACGACGGCTCTGCTAAATCTGGTTTTCACCGGGTCATTAAAGGGCACACGGATCAATTTCAACGTTCTGTACGGGATGCTCTGAAGCGCATGCAGATTCAATCCATCATCATGGTACCGATTTTGGTAAACAAAGAATTTTGGGGTGTTCTCCTTTTTGATATTAGCACACATGAACGGGAATTCTCGGCGGCGGAAGAGGATGCTCTCGTCATAGCGGCAAATACATTCGGTGCAGCACTCCAGCGGCGTGAGATCGCAATGGCATTGAAAGTCAGTGAGGAACGTTACCGGACGCTGGTGAATATCACACCGGATGCGATTATCTTCTTTGACCTTGATGGAAAAATCATCTTGATGAACAAACAGGCTGCGGTTCTGGGAGGATTGGATACGATCGATCCGTTCATAGGTAAAAATGTTCAGGAATTTGTTGCTATTGAAGATCGCAAACGTTTTGAAGAAAATCTTAAGCGGGTTCAAAAAATTGAATCTATTAAGGATTTGGAGTATAACTTAATCAGACATCCAGGAATCGTATTCCCGGCAGAAGGGAGTATGTCCGTTGTCAAGGACGAGCAGGGAAAACCAATCGGCTTCATTGTTGATTTCCGAGATATTAGTGAGCGTCGTATTACCGATAGTGCATTGCAAAGCAGCATGCTGTCGTTGAAGAGTTATGTGGATACGCTTAAATACCGGAATCGGGTATCTACTTTATCTACTGAGATGTTTAGCAGGCTGCAGGATGCCAGAGAAGTTCAAGATCTATACGATATCACGGGTGACTACATGGAGAAATTATTCCCGGAGCAAGCAGGCTTTTTGGCGATATATGAAGCGTCGGAAGATAAGATCCAAACGGCAGTAACCTGGGGGGATATTGTGGATACGGAGATGCCTTTGTGCACAGAAGATTGTTGGGCGTTTAAGCAAGGGAGTGCCCATCTTATTTCTGACTCGCAATCAAGGTTGCGCTGTAAAAAGGTTGATGCGGAAACATATGCCTGTGTTCCTCTTATTCGCCAGAATGAGAAGATGGGTGTTCTTCACTTGCAAGATGTTACTGACCACCCCAAAGATGCCTGGAAACTACAGACCATTATGACGATTGCTGAGAGTTTATCCTTGATGATGACCAACATAAAACTGCGCCAGACACTTGAATATCAATCCAACCATGACTTCTTAACTGGTTTGTTCAACCGGCGGTATTTTGGAGAAATCGTCGAGCGTGAAATCATGAGAGTCCAACGCCACGGACGTCCTCTAAGTGTGCTTATTTGCGATATCGATCATTTTAAGAAAACCAATGATATGTATGGGCACCTGGGCGGAGATGAGGTCTTGCGTACCATAGGAAAATTCTTACTGGCGAATATCCGTAGGGAAGATATCGTCTGCCGCTTCGGAGGAGACGAAATAATTATTATCTTTCCTGAGTCTCCTCTCGAAGAAAGCTACAAACGGGCATTAGAGATTTTCAACGGAATCAGAAAGATCCAGTTTAGCCATGAGTTTGCAGCTATTGGAAAAATTACTTTCTCCGTGGGAATAGCCGCTTATCCACAGCATGGGCAATCCATAGAAGAAATTCTGAAAGTAGCCGATAAATCACTTTATGAGGCAAAAAAGAAAGGTGGGGACTGTGTTGTTGTTGCAGATTAAGGCTGTTTTACAACCCATAATTCGTTGTTGCTGAATCTACAACGGACGCCGTAATCTGCATTTGTGCCGGAAAAGACAGCTAACCCGGTTTCTCCGCTTGCCAGGGCACTAGATAAAGGAGAATCTACGGTACGATAGACGCGTTTGCCGTTAAAAAACGCATTAATTTGATTTCCACTGATACTGAACATGATTTCTCCCTCACCGCGTGCTAAATTTTTCTCGGGATAAAATCCGTAATAAACTGATATCTTCTCTCCTTGGGTTACCCGGTTCAGATAAGTTTTACCATCCAATCCCCAATAAATTGCGTAGAAATTATTTTTGTCCATATAACGAAATACATATCCACATCCAGCCTGATCCCAAGTAACGGCTCCATTCGCTACCCGCCATGAGACTTTTGACCGAATAATAAAGTCTTTTGGATATTGTCCGGTTCCAAACGCTTTGTATTTACCCATTTGGGCTAAACTATAGTCGAAATCATCGATAACGAAGTATGTTCCTTGTGAAACCTGAAAGATATCGCGGACGGCATCCGGCAGGGTTTTAATTTCACCACCACTGAAGGATAAAGGTTGAAGTTCATTCGAAGCAGCCACGGGGGTGCTAATACTGTCCACTAACTTGAAACTTTTTATGACATTATCCCAAATTTTCGTGTTTTCTAGCAGTCCGGGGGAAATTAACCCGATGCCCAAAAAAACGTTTTTGTTTTTCATAAGAGTAAAACGGGCATTACCCTTTTCTTGACCAGCCAATGAATATTTGGCTTTAAAGATCATATCATCCTGGATTTTCTCGCTCAAGGAGATTTGATGGGAATCTGCTAATTTTTCTTGGTCTAAATATATATAGAGGATTCCATCAACGAGATCCTGCAGCTCATCGGGATTCGGAATCTTAGCATACTCTTTTTGAAAGATCATAAGTATTCCGTTGTCCTTCAGTTGAAAAACGGTGGGTCTGTCCCCGGGCAATTTTTTGGCAGTTTCCGGTACAGAAACGAAGTATAGATTATTTGGGTCTTGATAAGTTACGAATCCATCTGCAGGTGGGGTGTTCTCCTTCGCAGGTGTGGGACTGGGAAATCTCGATGTGGCAGTAGGCGCAGGCATAGCCCGCATCATCTGAAAATTCTCGGATTTCGTGGAAGCGTTAAATTTCGGCTCTTTAAAGGCTATACCGGTCAGACAAACAAAAACGGTTAAGCACAAGTAAAAAATATTTTTCATTAAGTCAGAAACCTTCTATTAGAAATTTTACGTTCAAAATGGTATGGGGTCAAGCGTGAAATATGATAAAATGATTAATGAATTCTTATTTAATAGCAGGAATTCCGTTCTGCTCGTTTTAGATTGCTGAAAGCCATGTTAACTCAAACCTCCATTTATACACTCCTTCTCTTTTCTTCAGCAGGAATTGCTTTGATCGTTGCACGGTCAGCCTGGCTCCGCCGTTCTGTTGCCGGTGGAATGTTCCTGGCATATATGATGTTGGCATCTGCAGCATGGTCGCTCATGGACGGGTTGACCATGACGCATCAAACGCTTGCGGAAAAAACACTCTGGTCTCAACTGTCATATCTTGGCATTTTATCATTGCCGGTTCTGTTTTTACAGTTTGCCCTTGAATATTCTTATCAAGATGAATGGCTGACCCGCAGGAATAAGCTATATCTTTGGATTCTACCGGTTTTATCTTTCATAATCGTAATGACGAATGAGTTCCACCACCTCATCTGGCAGGAAGTCATTTGGATATCTCCCAATAGCATGCTGGCTTATCGTTACGGTGCCTGGTTTTGGGTGATTGTTGCCTATTTGTATGTGTTTATCGTAGCAGCGACGGTCAGTTTATTAATTGCTGTCATTCGTAACCGCAACTTGTACCGCCGTCAGGCACTGACTCTTTTATTTGCGGTTCCTTTACCCGTTCTTGCCAATATTTCATATGTGTTTAAATTGACTCCCCAGGGAATAGATCCAACTTCAATCGCCTTTGTAGTTACCGGTATTTTGTTAACCTGGAATATTTATCATAACCAATTGTTCGAATTAGCACCTGTCGCCCGCGACATTGTAATTGAGAGCATGATAGACGGTATGGTTGTCCTCGATACCCAACATCGGGTCGTTGACCTTAATGATTCAGCCCGCTTGGTGATCACAATGGCGCAAGGTTCAGACGCTCGACATCTTTTGCAGTTGTCGGATGTTCTTGGGAAAAATTTCCAGCAGTTCCTAAAGGAGAAATTCATTTTTTCTCAAGGAGAATTACCGGCAGTTATCACGGAAGTAATGATCAACAATGCCGAGCAAGATTATCTTTTTGAGGTGCGTGTAATTCATCTGAAAAATGATCATGGGAAATTGCTTGGGTATTTATTAACATTCCATGACATAACAAAAAGGAAACAAGCTGAAAAGGCATTATTACGGGTCAATACAGCCGTACAAAGCAGCAGTAATGCGATCATCATTGGCGATGTGAATGGCGCTCTGGTTTATAACAACCCGGCGTTTGCCGATTTGTTTGGCTATTCTTCTGAGGAATTGATGGAGGCTGGCGGTTTAGTGGCGCTCTATAGAGAGGGATCCATAGCGGTAGAAATTGTTGAGGCAATTCAGAATGGACTCTCGTGGAATGGAGAAATAACGGCTCATAATCGCAGGGGAGACATGATTGATATTTCTTTGCGTGCCGATGTAATCTACGATACGAAAGGCGCTGTTATCGGTTTTGTCGGAATTCATACGGATATTTCGGATAGAAAATTGATGGAAAGAGCGTTGCGCCATCGTGAATCCATCCTGGAAGCTACGAGTGTAATTGCGGAGAAGTTATTGAATACCCTGGATTGGGAAGAGACGATTCTTGAAGTGTTGTTACACTTGGGATTGGTTACTGGCACCAGCCGTGTGAATATTTTTGAGAACCAGCGTGACACGAAGACGGGGGAACCTTTCCAGCCGGTTACTACGGATATATGCTATGAGTGGACTGCTGAGGATATTCAGCCGCAGATCAATAATCCGACTTTAAGAAATTTTACGTTAAGCCAGGATGGATTCAGCCGTTGGGAATCCTTTTTGAGCCGGAACCAGATTATTAGTGGATGGGTGGATGATTTTCCAAAAAGTGAAAGACCTATCCTCAAAGAACAGCAGATAAAATCGTTGGTAGTTGTCCCTATCTTTGTACAGTATCAGAGTGGGTATGATTATAAAAAGGAACCTGCCAGAAAGAGTTGGTGGGGTATGATTGGCTTCGATGATTGTATTGGATTAAAGGAATGGCTGGTGCCAGAGATCGAGAGTCTGAGGATCGTAGCTGAAATGTTAGGAGCTGCTATTCATAGAAAAAGTAATCTGGAAGCCATTCGTAACAGCGAAGAGCGACTCAAGCTAGCTTTGGAATCGGCACAACAAGGGCTTTGGATATGGGACTTAACGAAGAATGAATTGTTTTACGATAATATTGCGACCGGGATGCTCGGTTATGCAGAAAATGAAATAGGAGATAATCTGAATGGCTGGGTGGATACAGCCCATCCAGATGACCGCAAGAAAGTCCTTCAACTTCTTCAAGAACATCTGGAAGAGAAGACGCAGTTCTTTGAGGTAGAATATCGTGCTAGCCATAAATCGGGGGATTGGATCTGGCTTTTTGCAAAGGGCAGGACAACCTCTCATGACCGTCTTGGAAAACCAACCCGCATTATCGGTACAGTCCAGAATATTACGTCTCAAGTAGCATTTCGAGAGGAACTACACCGTGCTCGCCAATTAGCCGAGAAGGCTAACCATTCAAAAAGCACATTCCTGGCAACAATGAGCCATGAGATTCGCACTCCAATGAATGGAGTCATTGGAATGACCAGTCTGCTTCTACACACACCCTTAAATCCAGACCAACAAGAATATGTGGAAACGATCCGCGCAAGCGGGGAAGCGTTATTGACGATCATTAATGATATTTTGGATTATTCAAAAATCGAAGCAGATAAGATGGGGTTGGAACAGCAATCGTTTGATCTAAGGGAATGCATTGAGTCAGCTTTGGATTTAATTGCACACCAGGCAAGCCAGAAAAACCTGGAATTAAGCTGTATATATGAACCAGACCTGCCGGGCGTTGTGATTGGAGATGTAACCCGGCTGCGTCAAATCCTGGTAAACTTGTTAAATAATGCTGTTAAATTTACGGAGCATGGTGAAGTCGTGTTACAAGTCGTACAAGAACGAGACGAATCTATCCTGGAAGGAGACAAGAATAACTTCGTATCCCTTCATTTATCAGTGAGAGATACCGGCATAGGCATTGCCCCCGACCAAGTTAATTCTCTGTTTCTACCTTTCACCCAAGTGGATGCTTCAACGACGCGTAAGTATGGTGGTACGGGATTGGGTTTGGCGATTACCAGCCGGCTGGTGGAGATGATGGGCGGGCGCGTGTGGGGGGAGAGCGAAGGCATTTCTGGTAAGGGCACCACTTTCCATGTTGTGATTCGTCTACCGGTAGACATTGAGACACCCTCTAACCTAATTTCAGGACAAATGATTCAGTTATCAGGGAAACATGCCTTAATTGTGGATGATAATGAGACGAACCGCACCCTT
>JBAXBF010000012.1:0-25923 GCA_037142095.1 Chloroflexota bacterium | reverse complement strand
GGAGATAGACTCTGTTATCTTGTTCCAGCATTGGATGTGTGGGAATCGTTTCAAAAAGGATCTAATATTATGCCGGAAAAGGAGATTGAAGAACAAGCTCTACCTCCTGATTTGCGTATTACGAAACCAGCATTGGCGCTTGCCCGCCTACATGGCATCGATTTTAGCCGTTTGCCTGTAGACCGCTTGGTTACTCAGAAAATGCTAGAAGAAATTTTGAGTAAGAAGTCATCCGGCGTTTTTTCCATCCCGGAAATGCCATTTGATCCCACTGCCATTTTCATCTATGGCGGTGGGGGGCATGGAAAGGCGTTGATTGACCTGGTACGTGCTCTAGGTACTTATCATATTATAGGTATTATCGACGATGGTTTTATACCTGGGGAACAGATTATGGGAGTACCGGTGCTTGGAGGCGCAGACCAACTGGCAGAGATGTACCAACGGGGGGTACGCCTGGCTGTGAATGCAGTGGGGGGAATTGGTAACGTGTCGACACGAGTGCGTGTCTTCCAGATTCTGAGTGAGGCGGGTTTTGCCTCCCCAGCACTCGTCCATCCACGCGCTTATGTAGAACCGGGTGCCGTTCTGGCTGCGGGATCTCAGGTATTTGCTTTTGGTTATGTCGGTTCCGAAGCAAGAATTGGTTTCGGTTCAATTATTAATACGGGTGCGATCGTCTCGCATGATTGTGTGTTGGGGGAATATGTCAATATTTCACCTGGAGCCACACTTGCCGGGGAAGTAACAATCGGTACGGGAACCTTGGTTGGTATGCAGGCAACCGTTAATTTGCGAGTAAAAATTGGAACAGGCGTGAAGATAGGAAATGGAGCGACAATTAAAGCCGATATTTCCGATGGGGGAATAGTTCGCGCAGGTACAAATTACCCACCTTAAAATTAGGGTATTATGTAGTGCAAAACTATTGCATTTTCGATAAAAATCATATATACTGTGGTTCATAGTGGGATGTTGTGGGTGATTGTGGAACGCCGGATGCGCCGGCGTTCTGCTAGTTAATCTGGAGGTTAGAACTAATGTTCTTGGGACAGTATCGCCATACATTTGATGAAAAGTATCGCCTGACCATTCCGGCGCGCTTTCGTGAATTATTGGCGGATGGTGCTTACGTTGTTCAAGGATTTGACCGTAATTTGATGGTTTTCACCCAGGAGACGTTTGGGAAAATTTCTCAAAGACTGAACCGGATGAATATGACTGATCCGGAAGTGCGCCAGCTCAAAAGATTGCTCTATTCCAGCGCCGATCGTGTTGAACCGGATCGCGCCGGGCGTATTCTAATCCCCCAATTCCTGCGGGAAGTGGCAATCTTAGAGGATGAAGCGGTTATCGTTGGCATCGGTGATTATTTTGAGATATGGTCACCAAAGATGTGGCAAGAGCAGGAAACTATATTACAAGACGTTGCTGCCAATGCTCAACGATTTGCTGCTTTCGACTTATCTGCTGAGTAGGGGAGAAAACCGCTTATGCCAACAAACCAAGGGTCTAAACCCAATCCACATCAACCTGTTCTTTACCAAGAAATTATCGCATATCTGCAACCATGCGCTGGTGGACTATTCGTTGATGGGACAGTTGGAGCTGGTGGGCATGCGGCTGGAATTCTTGATGCAAGCAGCCCAGATGGACGTTTGCTTGGTCTGGATTTAGATCCATTAGCATTGGAATTTGCGCATAAGAAATTGGAAATCTTTGGTGAGCGTGTTGTCCTTAAACAGGGTTCTTATACACAGATCAAGAATCGTCTTAATGACCTTGGTTGGAATACTGTTCAAGGCATTCTGCTTGACCTAGGAGTTTCATCGATGCAATTAGATATCCCGGAACGAGGCTTTTCCTTTCAACAGGATGCTGGCTTGGATATGCGCTTTGATCCGCAGGGACAGATCAGCGCAGACGAATTAATCAATGGGCTGTCGGAATATGATCTGGCAAATTTGATTTTTCGCTTTGGTGAAGACAGAAACGCTCGCCGGATTGCAAAAGCCATTGTCAGACAGCGTCCAATCCACAGCACTTTACAGTTGGCTGCGGTAATTGCTCGAGCAGCTACAGGTAGAAGTGAGATTCATCCGGCAACGCGCACTTTTCAGGCATTACGGATAGCCGTGAATCAAGAGTTACAAAACCTGGAGGAAATCTTGCCTCAAGCAATTGATGTTCTCTCTCCAGGAGGGCGTCTGGCAATTATTGCCTTCCATTCTTTGGAAGACAGAATTGTCAAGACATTTTTTCGTCAGGAGAGCCGGGATTGTCTTTGTCCTCCGAAGCAGCCGGTATGTACTTGTGGACATCGGGCTAAATTGAAGGAGATTACTCGCCATCCAGTGATTGCCGCACAAGAAGAGATTGCTCGGAATCCACGGGCGCGTAGTGCGAAATTACGGGTCGCAGAAAAAACGGCATAATAATTGCACCCTGCAACGGTTAAGACGTGTGCAGGAGGTTCAATATAGACTATGAATAAGGCAGATTATTTTTCTCAGGCACAACAATCCTTAAGAGATTTTCTTAATCAGGCTTATCTTGAGGCGCCTTGGCGTAAACATGTACGCATTTTCACTGCGATTCTCGTGTTCTTCATCGCGGGCATTCTCTTTTCTGCGCTTTATCTTATGATCAGTTCTGATGCCGCTACGACCGGGCGTGAGATTCAAGATCATCAATATACTTCTCGCCTAATGCAGCAACAGAATTCCGATATGGAATCAAAAATTGCCGCTTTATCTTCAGCAAGCGAAATGAAACGACGTGTAGAAAAAATGTCTTTACAACCGGTTGATACAAGTACAATTGAGTATGTGATGGTGCCTGGCTATCAAAAAGGGCAGATTAATTTGGGTGTACCGGCTGAAGATATTCCAGTCGCAGCTTCTTCTGATCTCACATCTCCTATCATTACATCTGAATATACCCAATCGTGGATGGATTGGCTTATCCAACAGGTTAAGAATTATGAACCACTTTATTCATTTGCGGATGGAGGATAAGCTATGAATTCAATACCAAAGCGCTTCCGTTTTGCTGGTATTTTTTTTACTGCTATAGGTGTAATGATTCTGTTTCAAGTTTTGCGAATCCAATTTGGCTCTAACGCTACAGCCTTGCGCGATTTTACCAATAGATATGCCTGGGCAGTAAAAACGATTAAACCCGAACGCGGTGAAATTTATGACCGCAATGGGAATTTGCTGGCGGGAAACCAATCCGTTTATGAGATTAGCATAGAAGCTATTTATCTTCCAAAAGATCCGGCTGATCTTGCTTGGCTAATGCAAAGTGTTATCCAGGTAGATTATTTCAAACGCGTGAATGCTGCTAAAGCTGTTGCTGGTGACAGACTAAGAAATGTTACTTTGGCAGATTATGTTCCTCCTGAAAAGGCAAGGCAACTTTTCCAACTAGCAAAGTTGTGGGAAGAAAGAAAGACTTCAAAGGAAAAATCTAAATCGGACAAGAAACCCGATCTTACGGATATAGCTGTACAAGAAGATAAACCTTTCCAAGATGAAGATATGGAATCCGACCGTCCGATGGATCTGATCTTTAGCCGCCATATGGCGCGTGTCTATCCAGAAAAATCCTTAGCCTCTAATGTAATTGGTTTTGTAAGTCTTGAAGATGGCATGGGTCATTTCGGGGTGGAAGAGAAATTCGAGCAATTGTTAGCGGGAAATCAACGTGAAGTGCGTATTCCATTGGACCCAAATTTGGCGGGTAAAACTCCGGTTACACCTGAAGGGGTTAGCCTAATTTTGACAATTGACCGTGAGATTCAAGCCTCGATTGAGAAAATTGTGGATAATGCGGTGGAAAACACAAAAGCAAAGTCAGGAACAATCGTTGTATTGGATCCAAAGACAGGGGAGATTTTAGCGGTTAGTTCAACGCCTCGTCTGGACTTGAATACTTACTCTGATTACCCAAAAATTTTTGAGAGTGCGCTCCACTTCAACCGTGCTGTAAGTGAACCCTTGGAGCCTGGTTCGACTTTCAAGGTTTTTACTATGGCGGCGGCTTTGGACAGTAGGACTGTAAAGCCGGAAACAACCTTTCTCGATACTGGTGAAATCAATGTTGGTGGGCTTCCGATCCATAACTGGAACGGAGGTGCATGGGGAAACCAGACTATGACGGGTTGTTTGCAGCACTCCCTTAACGTTTGTATGTCATGGATTGCGATGAAAATGGAAGCAGGTCGTTTCTACGATTATATGCGAAAATTTGGATTTGGTCATTATACGGGTGTGGATATTGCTCTTGAAGCGCCTGGGCGTCTGAAATTACCGGGAGATAACGATTGGTCCGAAGCAGATTTAGGTGCGAATTCATTTGGACAGGCTGTATCAACCACGCCATTACAATTGGTCATGGCTGCTTCTGCAATTGCTAACGACGGCAAAATGGCAATGCCACACATTGTAAAAGCGATGGTCGAACGTGGTCGCCAACATGATGTACAACCTCAGGTTGCTGGCGCACCGATTACTGCCAAGACAGCCCGTACATTGACGGATATGCTCACGATCTCATTAAAAGGTGAGTCATCCACGGCTTTAGTAGATGGATACAGTGTTGCCGGAAAAACCGGCACTGCCCAAATACCGGTTGAAGGTGGCTATGATGATACTGAAACCAATGCTTCATTTATTGGATGGGGACCTTCTGATGATCCGCGTTTTCTGGTTTATATCTGGTTAGAACGCCCAAAAACTTCTATTTGGGGGTCGGAAGTAGCTGCACCCGTATTCAGTGAGGTTGTACAGCAACTGGTGATATTAATGGATTTGCCCCCTGATCAGGTTCGATTGCAAATGGTTGGAAAATTTAACGGTCTGGCAAAGAAACAATGAAGACACTATGAGAGAACAATGCTGACTCTGGCTGATATATTGAAAGCATTAACCGAGAAAGACGTTATCCTAACTCCTCAATCGGAGAGTTGGATACGTTTTTATTCATCTAACATCACGGATGCAGTTATCGACTCGCGCAATGCAATTCCCGGGTCTTTGTTTGTTGTTTTTAAGGGTGAGAATGTAGATGGTCATGACTATGTTAAAGATGCATTTCAATCTGGCGCAACGATTGCCCTGATCCAGCGTGATCTCTCCAACCATTTTCCTGTTTTGGATATACGCCGAGGATTAAATCTTGAGGATATCAATCATCTTGCTCCTGAATTGCCATTTTGTCTGCTGGTTGAGGATACGATAAAATCACTCCAAGAAATCGCCCGTTATTGGCGAAATAAATTGGATTTACGTGTTATTGGGATTACCGGCAGTGTGGGCAAGTCTACAACCAAGGAAGTTGTAGCAGACGTGCTCGACCAACGTTACTGTACATTGAAAAATGTTGGAAATTTAAATAATGAAATAGGTCTTCCTTTGACATTATTACGCTCGACAGAATTACATGAACGTGCTGTATTGGAAATGGGGTTCTATGTTCCTGGTGAAATAGCCTTTTTGTGCGATCTTGCTCAACCTTCCATCGGTGTAATCACAAATGTGGGAACGGTCCATGCAGAACGCGCCGGTTCGCAAGAAATCATCGCAAAGGGAAAATCTGAACTGGTTCAATCTTTGCCTCGCGATGGATACGCCATTTTGAACTATGATGACAATTTAGTGAGGCAAATGGCAGATAAAACCCAGGCAAAAGTCTTCTTTTATGGTTTAGATCCGCGTGCTGATCTTTGGGCAAGCGAAATCGAATCACAAGGACTTGAAGGAATTAGTTTAATACTGCATTACCATGATAATGTAATACCCATTCGAACCCCTCTTATAGGGCGCCATTCTGTTTATACCGCACTACGGGCTGCGGCAGTCGGTTTGGTTGAATGTCTAACCTGGGAAGAAATAAAAACAGGTTTATTATCTTGCCATGCTCAATTACGTCTGACATCTGCTAAAACACCCAGTGGTGCTCTAATATTAGATGATACTTATAACGCTTCACCAGAATCAACCCTGGCAGCCCTCGATTTATTGGCTGACTTGAAGGGACAGAAAATCGCTGTTTTGGGCGATATGTTGGAATTAGGTCCATATGAAGAAAATGGACATGCTTTGGTTGGTAAGCGAGTCTCTGAATTTGTGGACGAGTTAATTACAGTTGGCAGGCGGGCACATATGATTGCTCAGTCTGCACGAGTGAATGGATTGGCAGCCAGAAGGATTTATGAATATGAAGATAGTCTTAGCGCTGCTCAGGCACTCCAGCGAAGATTCAGCGAGAATGATGTAGTGTTAGTCAAAGGGTCACGCGGCGTACACATGGAAAGAATCATTGATAGCCTGGAGTTGATTAGATGAGTCAAGCATCGATTGTGATGGCATTATCCCTGGCAGGGATTAGCTTTATTCTCACCGTAATCTGGGGATCTCCATCGATTCGCCTGCTGCGCCATTTCAAAATTGGTAAAGTTATTCGGATAGAAGGACCTCAGCAGCATTTGAATAAATTTGGTACTCCGACGATGGGTGGAATCATGATCATCGTTCCGGTCATCTTGATCACTGTGATGCTGAATGCTACTTCCTTGATCGGATTACGTATTTTGGGACTTTCTGTGATGGTACCTACGCTGACGATGTTGGGATATGCATTGTTGGGAGCAATCGATGATTGGGAGGGTATTCGCGGTTCACGGCGTGGAATAGGGATGCGCGCAAGAACAAAATTTGCTATTCAAGTGATTATTGCTGTTGTGATTGCGATTGTTTTACGGTTTGTTCTGCAAGTGCCTGATTTATATCTTCCAGGAGTGCATGGGATTGTAAGACTAGGCATTTGGTATGTACCAGTCGCAGCCTTTTTTATCGTGGGTTTTTCAAATGCGATCAATTTTACGGATGGGCTGGATGGGATGGCGGGTTTGATATCTGCCACGATCTTTGCTGGATATGGGGTAGTGGCTATCTTGCAAAGTCAGGAGTTTGTCGCCAGTTTTTGTTTCACGATCGTTGGGGCTTTGTTTGGCTTTCTCTGGTTTAACGTTCACCCTGCGCAATTATTTATGGGAGATACCGGCTCTCTTGCGTTAGGAGCTACATTAGGGGTAGTCTCCTTGATGACAGGACAGGCGGCACTTTTACCGCTTATTGCCATTATTCCAGTGAGTATCACGTTGAGTGTTATTTTGCAAACCAGTTATTTCAAATACACAAAGAAGAAGTATGGTGAGGGACGGCGTATATTTAAAATGGCACCATTGCACCACCATTTTGAACTTTCTGGATGGAGTGAGACCCAGGTCGTTCAACGATTTTGGTTGATTACATTACTGGCAACGCTGATAGGTGTTGCTTTGGCTGAGGTATGATGAGGAGCTGGAGTGGAAAACGCGTATTGATTCTCGGTGCGGCTCGACAAGGGCAAGCATTGGCGCGTTATCTGGTGAACCATGGTGCTGAGGTTATTCTGACAGACAGCCGTCCGGATTTAGAACTCGAAGGCGCACGGGTGGATTTATCAGATATTTCCGTGAAATGGGTAACCGGTGGGCATCCCATTGAATTATTGGATGGCATAGATTTAATGTGTGTTTCGGGTGGTGTGCCTTTAACGATTCCCATGGTTTTAGAAGCACAGAGACGTGCAATTGCTCTCTCGAATGATTCGCAGATATTCTTGGAGGCGGCGCCTTGTAAAGTGATTGGTATTACGGGTTCCGCGGGTAAGACGACGACGACGACGTTGGTTGGTAGGATTGCTGAGGCAGCTTATAGTGCATCCGACCAGACTCATGTTTGGGTTGGTGGCAACATTGGGACTCCACTCATCGCAAGTGTGGACGAAATGAGACCTACTGATCTGGCAATCATGGAATTGTCCAGTTTTCAATTGGAGCTGATGACGCGTTCTCCCCAAATATCAGCAATCCTTAACATTACTCCAAACCATCTTGACCGCCATGGTACCATGGCAGCCTATCGTGAAGCCAAAGCACATATCCTGGATTATCAGACCGCTCAAGACATTGCCGTGTTGGGACGTGAGGATCAAATTGGTTATCAATTGTCTTCCAGAGTGCATGGAAGGTTATTGTCCTTTGGCTTTACCGAGATGGAGAAAGAGATGGAAGGAACCTTTATGCGCAGAGATTCATTGTATCTCCGGGCGGAAGGTTCAGAGCAGATGATTATGGGGCGCGAAGCAATCAGCCTGCGCGGAGATCATAATTTATCGAATGTTCTGGCTGCCTGTGCAATTGCTGCATCTGCTGATCTCTCGCTTGAAGCCATGCGGGCAGGAACAACCGACTTTCACGGTGTGGCACATCGTTTGGAATGGGTTCGCCTCTGGGAGGGAGCCAATTGGTACAATGACTCCATCGCTACTGCCCCAGAAAGGACAATGGCTGCTATCCTCTCCTTCCAGGAACCGCTTGTACTGCTTGTTGGTGGAAGAGATAAAAAATTGCCTTGGGATAAATTCGCAGAAATGGCACACCAGCGTGTGGATCATCTTGTTTTATTCGGTGAAATGGTGGAAAAGGTAGCGCAGGCATTGGATATTCGTATAGAGGATGGGCAATCCCTGGTGCATTCTCCGCAAAGACCCTATACAGTACAGTTTTGTAATAACCTGCACGAAGCAGTACGTGCAGCAGCTCAGGTCATTGAGCCTGGAGATGTGGTTCTACTCTCCCCGGGCGGTACCAGTTTTGACGAGTTTAAAGATTTTGAGGAACGTGGTGAAAGGTTTCGAGAATGGGTGAACGAGTTGCTTTCTCAATGATAAATAATCAAGGTTCGGCGTCAGAGAAAAAATCTAATCCGATCCTGATGGGGATTGATGTCCCTTTGGCTGCAATCGTCTTTATTCTGATTCTATTCGGTCTATTGATGGTCTATTCAGCGAGCTGGGATTTCTCATTCCGTAATGAAGGTTCTGATACTTCGATATTCTTGCGCCAATTGCTTTGGCTGGGTATTGGAATTGGTGCTATGCTTGGGGTGACTTTTCTGATCGATTATCATCGATGGGAAAAATGGTCAATTTGGTTGATGATCGGCACCATTGGACTGTTGATGTTTCTCTTTTTCATCGGAAAACCCTTTTTAGGATCAACGCGGGCGCTCATCAACCAATCCGGTAGACCCTCGGAACTGGCTAAATATGCTACGATCATATACCTTGCGGTTTGGCTAATCGCAAGGCGCGAAGTGCTAAATAGCTGGATATTAGGATTATCACCCCTGATTATTATGCTCGGTTTTCTGGGTGCACTGATTTATGTCCAACCTGATCTCAGTGCGGCAATAACCCTGGTTACCTTGGGTATTCTTATGTTTGCATTGGCAGGGAGTAGTTTACAAAGGATCCTTGTATTGGTGATTGGAATGTTTCTTGTTGGAATGCTGTTCGTAAGTTTTAGTACGACAGGCAATCGTCGTATGAATGAATACAGTCTTGGAATCGTGGAACCAACCAAAGCCTCTGATCATGTACAATTGGCATTAGGATCATTTATTCAGGGTGGTTGGTTTGGCGTCGGGATTGGGAATAGTGCCACAAAATTAACCGGATTACCTATACCACACACAGATAGTATCTTTGCAGTTGTAGGCGAGGAAACCGGTGTGATTGGGACGACCTTATTAATCGCTGCTTATATATTCCTGCTTTGGCGTTGTTTGATCATCTCTGCAAATGCTCCTGATATGCTTGGTCGCTTAATTGCAGGTGGGCTTGGATTCTGGATTGTTATGGAAGCCTTGATCAATATGGGCGGTTTGACTGGAACGCTGCCTTTTGCTGGAAATGTATTACCGTTTGTTAGCTATGGTGGTACTAACTTAATTATAACTTTGGTGGCGGTTGGTACGATTCTTAACATCTCACGCCAATCGACCCAAAAACAAAAAGAAAGGACGCAACCATTCAATGCGGTTGTTGATTTGCGCGGGAGGCACGGGCGGCGGCGTATACCCCGCCCTGTCTATCCTACAAACCATGAAGGATAATTCCTTATTTTCTGGTAGATCTGCTCAAATAACGTCAAAAATGGAAATTCTTTGGGTAGGTAGCCAGGGTGGAGTGGAGGAAGAATTGGTGAAGCGGGTGAATATACCTTATCGGTCTATTCCAGCAGCCGGAGTTCACGGTGTTGGTTTGCACTCATTGCCAGGTAATTTGGCGCGGCTAGGGAATGGTTTCCTGGCTGCCCGGCAGATATTGGGCAGTTATAAACCGGACGTTCTTTTGTTCACCGGTGGGTATGTGGCTGTGCCGATGGCGTTGGCTGCTCGAACTCCCATTCCACAATTGCGTAAACCCGCGAATATGCTTTTTGTTCCTGATATTGAGCCGGGACAGGCACTCAAGACGTTAGCCCATTTCTCGGATTGTATTGCTGTAACCGCAGAGAATAGCCGCGGTTTCTTTCCCGGTCACCGTAATATCGTACTTACTGGTTATCCAATTCGCCCCGGACTGACCCAATGGGATCGTGAGCGTGCAAAGCAAGTGCTGAATCTGGATTCTGCTTTGCCCACATTGCTTGTCTTTGGGGGTAGTCTGGGAGCACACAGTATCAATCAAGCGTTGTTTAGATCATTGACTGGACTTTTAGGAGAAATGCAGATTATCCATATTAGTGGTAAACTAGATTGGCAGGATGTCGAAACAGTCCAGGCAGAATTGCAAAAAACACATCCCAACCTTGCAATTCGTTATCACGCCTACCCGTATCTACATGAAGAAATGGGGGCTGCATTGACTGCTGCTGATCTGGTTATTTCGCGAGCGGGGGCGTCCTCTCTTGGCGAATTTCCTAACTTTGGTTTACCAGCAATTCTTGTTCCGTATCCGCATGCTTGGCGTTATCAACAAGTCAATGCGGAATATCTTCAATCGCATGGTGCAGCAATTATGATAGGGGATGGCGAACTTGCCGATCGCATCTATGGGTTGGTGAGGGATTTGATGAAAGATGATGACAAACGAAACGCAATGCGTCAGGCGATGCAAAAATTAGCAAAACCTCACGCGGCGGTAGCGATTATTGAAGCGATGGTTAACCTTTTTGCACAGAGGCAAGGATTACAATCATGGTGAGCCTAACTTTTGTTTTTTGGCTGTTGGTTGTTCTCTTGGGTATCGTTGGTGCGATGCGGGGCTGGGTAAAAGAAATCCTGGCGGGATTCAGTATCGTCTTAGGCTTATTTGTGATTAATATTCTTGAAACATATATTCCTTATGTTAGTGGTGCGATTACATCAGCGTCTCCCGCGACGCATTTCTGGATTCGCGCATTGGTACTCTTGGCACTGACATTTTTTGGTTATCAAAGCCCAGGCTTACCCCAATTTGCTAATAAAACCAAAGGAGAACGGCTTCAAGACCGGATGTTGGGTTTAATCCTTGGAATGATCAATGGCTATCTCATCGCTGGTTCTTTATGGTATTTTATGCATCAGGCACAATATCCATTTAAGGAAATCACTGCGCCAAATTTAAAAGATATCCAATTAACGGCGTTGATTAATAATCTTCCTCCGGTATTTCTCAAACCACCTGCTCTTTATATTGCAATTGCAATCGCATTTATCTTTGTTGTAGTTGTGTTTATTTAAGATCGATTATTAAGAATATGGGAATTATGGCGAATCACATTCATTTTATTGGTATCGGTGGCAGCGGTCTTTCCGCGATCGCCCGTTTATTGCTTGAAAATGGGTGTATCGTCAGCGGTTCGGATAGACAGAAATCGCCGGTGACTGAAGCGCTTCAAGGAGAAGGAATCGATGTCATGATCGGACACCGAGCCGAGAATATTCTTGGGGCAGATTTAATTGTGCGTTCGTCGGCAGTCACGGAACAAAATCCGGAAGTTCAGGCTGCTTATCAGGCAGGTATCCCGGTATATAAGCGCGCTGATTTCCTAAAAACGTTGACAGAAGGGAAAACTGTTGTAGCTATTGCCGGTACGCATGGTAAGACAACGACGACAGCAATGGTTGCCTGGACACTTTCGGTACTTAATCAAGATCCCTCTTTTATCATTGGGGGAATCTCGGCTAACTTGGGAACAAATGCCAAGGCGGGTACGGGATCGTTGTTTGTTATCGAGGCGGATGAGTATGACCGGATGTTTTTAGGTCTCGATTCTACTATTTCCGTCGTAACGAATGTCGAACATGACCATCCTGACTGCTACCCTACTCCAAATGATTATCATCAAGCGTTCTTGGAATTTGTCAAACGCCAGATACCTGAAGGTGTTTTATTGGTTTGTGGTGATGATCCGGGTGCCTTGCATTTGCTGGTAGATACATTGAAGATGGGAAAAAATGCGATTTCTTATGGAATTGGGGATCATCTGTTACTGGATACTACTGGTGAACCAGGGTTTCAACACACATACCAAGCACAAAATTTGGTCTTTGATGCAAAAAGGGGCGGTTATTGCTTTGATGTTATGCGCGATCAGAAATGGATGGCGTCTGTCAATTTACAGGTTCCAGGAGAACATAATGTTCGCAATGCGATGGCAGCGATGGCAGTAGCGGATATACTGCACTTACCATTGGACCAAGCAGCCCAAGCCCTTAATGAATTTCGCGGCAGCAGTAGACGTTTTGAAATATGCGGAACTGTATCTGGTATAACCGTAATCGATGATTATGCCCACCATCCAACGGAAATTAGGGCAACTCTTGCAGCCGCACGACAGCGTTATATGCGGGGTGAAATCTGGGCAGTATGGCAACCACACACCTATTCACGGACGCAGACTCTTTTCGAGCATTTTGGTAAGGCGTTTAAAGACGCAGATCATGTTCTGGTAACGGATATTTACGCCGCTCGGGAGCCTATTCAACCTGATTTCTCAGCGCGGATGCTTGCCGCAGGTATCAAACAAAATGGACATCCCGATGTACAATATATAGGCAGTCTGGATCAAAATGTCCAATTTTTGCTTCAACACTTAAAGCCCGGAGATGTGCTATTGGTTCTCTCTGCCGGAGATGCTGATAAGATCAGCTCGGAAGTGCTTGACGGATTGCGAGGCAGCCGGAGATGGGTTTTGCACAGTGACCATCCTCTGATAGAAGCGTTTGGTGAACGAGTGCAATTCAACATACCGTTAGCGCGTTATACATCTGCCCGTATCGGTGGTCCTGCCGATATCCTCCTGACTGTCCAATCAGCATATGAATTGGCACAGGCGGCTGCCATCCTCTGGCAGAGTCAAACACGATTTGTCATTCTGGGAAGTGCATCCAATGTCTTGGTGAGTGATGCCGGAGTACGCGGGGTGGTGATCATCAATCAGGCAGAGAAAATTCAGTTTGGGCTGGATTTTATATTGGCTGAATCAGGGGCGAGTTTAGGAATGATCGCTCGCCAGGCTGCTGCACACGGGCTTAGCGGTCTGGAATGGGCAGCCGGAATCCCAGGAACATTGGGAGGAGCGGTGATTGGAAACGCCGGAGCGCATGATGGCGACATGGCAGGCAGCTTACTTATGGCAGAAATCTTGCAACAAGATATGGTGATCCGGTCTGGCACAATTAAGGCAGACGCACTCAGTTTGAGTGAGACATGGGAAATGAAACGCTTGGAATACTCGTATCGTAGTAGTGTCTTGAAGGAGAATCCAGGACGGGCTATTGTTCTAGCTACCCGTCTTCGCGTCCAAGCTAGACCGGTTGAGGAGATTCAAACCAAAATGGATGGGTTTCTTGCTCAACGAAAACGGACACAGCCGCCGGGCGCCAGCATGGGTTCTATATTCAAGAATCCAGACGGTGATTATGCTGGAAGGTTGATCGAATCTTGCGGGTTAAAAGGTGTTCGAGTAGGAAATGCAGAGATTAGCCCGATTCATGCTAATTTCTTTATCAATCATGGTAATGCTACCGCAAATGATTTCTGGGCATTAATAAAGCGTACACAACGTACCGTAGCAGAGAAATTTGGTATCAGATTAGTATTGGAGATAGAGAGAATTGGAGATTGGCAGAATGCAGCATAACCGCCATATTGGTGTTATTTTTGGAGGCAGGTCCGGCGAACATGAAGTTTCGTTGGCTTCAGCGCGGTCCATCCTGGCAGCTCTTGATCCTCAAAAATATACCGTTACTCAAATTGGTATAACAAAGGATGGTGTATGGCTGGGTAGTTCAGGCAAAGAAAATGTTCTGGATGCCTTCTTGAAAGGGGATACCAGTGCCTTGGTCCCGGTTACTTTACTACCTGACCCCACTCATCCGAATATCTATACCGTCAAACATAGGAGCAATACTGATTCTGCTCAAGGTGAAGATGTGGTTCGTTATTTAAGCAGCCTGGATGTGGTTTTTCCTGTGCTTCATGGAACTTATGGTGAAGATGGAACTCTTCAGGGATTATTGGAATTGAACTCCATTGCTTATGTTGGAGCAGGGGTAGTTGGTTCTGCGGTTGGGATGGATAAAGGTATCTTTAAGGATGTGATGCGGGCACATAACTTGCCAGTCTTGGACTGGACGGTGGTCACTCGGAGTGTGATAGAACAGGATCTTGAGCGCGCAATTCAACAGGCGCTGGCTGTTGCTCCCTTCCCGCTCTTCGTTAAGCCGGCAAATTTAGGTTCATCGGTAGGTATTAGTAAATGTAGCAGCCGGGTTGACTTGGTAGAAGGCTTGATGGACGCGGCGCGTTATGACCGGCGCGTCATTATAGAACGTGGAATTCAGGCACGGGAAATTGAAATCAGTGTATTGGGTAATGAAGATGCGATTGTTTCTGAACCGGGTGAAATTATTCCCAGTCGTGAATTTTATTCTTATGAAGCGAAATACATCGATAATCGTTCAGAATTAATTATTCCTGCATCGTTACCGGTTGAAACGGTGCGTAAGATAAAAGAATTGGCTATTCTAGCATACCGAATTATTGATTGTGCTGGTATGGCACGAGTTGATTTCTTTCTGGATAAGAAAGATGGAAACCTATTTATCAGTGAATTGAATACAATTCCTGGTTTTACGCAAATCAGCATGTACCCTAAATTATGGGAAGCCAGTGGTATCCCTTATTCGCAATTAGTAGATCGTTTGATTGAGTTGGCATTGCAACGCAAGGCAGAACGGGATCATACGATTTATAAAAGAATGGACAATTAGGTAGATAATGAATAGGAAATTATTCCAGCGAAATCCACAGGCGCAGCGTTCGGATGCCGTTCGATCAAAGCGGACTGCCCGTCCTCTTAACCTTAAGCGTCCACAGCCAGCAGCGCGTCCTTCTGCATTCGAAGAAGAACGAAAGATTCCTCCGGTAATGTCGCGGAATGGTGTTATGGGTACGCCGATGGCAGCTCGCACAAGTAAAAAAGCGCGTAAACGTTTGGTTTTGCCTATGGGCATACCGGGTGTAGAAATGCGTTTACCGTCCTTACCAACTTTGCATATCGGTTGGCGTTTGTTCTCTGCTGTTCTAGCTGCGCTGCTGATTGGTGTCTTATTTTTTCTATGGAATTCGCCAGAATACCGGGTTGAAGAAGCACAATTCAACGGATTGAAACGTTTGAGAATTGCTGAGCTCAATGCTGTTCTCAAATTAGGTGGTGAACCGATCTTTATCATCAACCCGCAGAAAATCCAGGATGCTTTGAAGGAAAAATTTCCTGAACTCTCGAGCGTGAAGGTCGAAATTAAGATGCCTGCCCAGATAATAATTAGTGTTAAAGAGCGTCAGCCAGTTCTGGCATGGAAGCAAAATGAACGCACAACCTGGATCGACTCAGATGGGGTGAGTTTTGCAGCACGGGGTGAGGATGGTGCTTTGGTTACGATTATTGCCAAAAGTTCTCCTCCGATGATGCCTCTGGATAAGAATGCTCCAAAAGGACAGTATTTACCCAAAAATGTGGTCAAGTCAATGCTTGCATTAGCAAAATTAGCACCTCCCAATACACCCATCGTTTATGACAGCCAGAATGGTTTGGGTTGGCAGGATGAACGAGGTTGGCAAGTTTATTTTGGAACAGATTTATATAGAATTGATGATAAAATGAAAATTTATCAAGCCACAATTACGCAATTATCTCAAGAGGGTATTCAACCAGCACTAATCAATGTTGCTTACTTGAATGCCCCATATTATCGTTTGGAGCCATAATACAATGGATGAATCGATCATTGTAGCAATTGATATCGGAACAACAAAAGTTTGTACCCTGGTTGCGAAAGCAGAAGGTGACAACCGGATTAACATCCTAGGCGCAGGTATTGAACCGTCTCAAGGAATGCGCAAAGGGGTCGTGGTGGACTTGATGGCGGCATCGCAGGCGATTGCTCGTTCAGTTGAGAAAGCCGAGCGTACTTCTGGTTATGAAGCTAACTCTGCCTTGGTGAGTATAGCGGGATCTAATGTTTCCTCTGTCAACAGCAAGGGTGTGGTTGGTATTTCTGGGAATGTGATCGATCAGGATGATATCGGACGTGCCTTGGAGGCTGCCCGCGCGGTAGCTATTCCTCATAATCGTGAGATCATTCACGTCATCCAACGCGGTTTCAATATCGATGGGCAGGGAGGTATTCGTTCACCTATCGGAATGCACGGCTACCGTTTGGAAGTTGAAGCGCATATTATCACCGCTTCAGCGGCAGCGGTGGAAAATTTACGGCACTGTGTGGCAAATGCGGGTATCGATGTAGCCCAATTTGTTCTCAATCCTTTGGCATCTGCCGAAGTCGTTCTAACCGAAACGGAACGCCAGATGGGTGTGGTGGTGTGTGATATTGGCGGCGGGACGACAGACATCGCCATTTATATCGATGGAGATATCTGGCATACCGCGGTTTTGAGCGTTGGAGGTGACTTGGTCACTTCTGATATTGCGCATGGATTGCGTTTGCCTACTCAGAGCGCAGAAGAAGTGAAAAAACAGCATGGTCATGCCATTCAATCTGAGGTGCGCCCGGATGAGTATTTTACGATTAAAACTTTTGGTGAAGATAAACCGACGCAGGTTAGTCGTTCCGACCTGGCATATATTGTTGAAGCAAGGATGGAAGAAGTCTTTGCCCTGGTACTCAAAGAGATAAAACGCTCAGGATATGATGGTTTACTGCCGGCGGGGATTGTGCTCACGGGCGGTGCGAGCGCTCTACCAGGTCTACGCAGCCTTGCCAATCGAGTCTTTGAATTACCAGCGCGCGTTGCTCAACCAGAAGGAATGCTCGGTATGACGGATAAATTACAGTCCCCTGCTTACGCCACCAGCGTTGGACTGGTGCGTTGGGCACTGCTTATGAATGAATTTATGTCTGCACCAGAAAGGAGACGATCATCTTCCCCGGTACAGGGAGATGCTTTTGAGGTAGTGAAGAAAATCTTTCGGCAATTGTTACCTTAATCATTGGTAGATATACCATTCTTATTGGAGGAGGTTTTCAATGAATAATCAAACACACAACATGAATCAACTTGAATCGTTTGCCCGTATTACTGTTTTAGGGGTCGGCGGTGGCGGCTGTAATGCTGTCAATCGCATGATCGATGAGGGCATCCAGGGAATCGACTTTGTTGCCATCAATACAGATGCTCAGGCGTTGACAAACTCCAAAGCCAAGACGCGGGTGCGGATCGGCGAAAAGCTGACGCGCGGCCTGGGATCTGGTGGTGACGCTGAAATTGGACGTCTTGCAGCAGAAGAATCCGAAGATGCCTTGTATGAAGTGTTACGTGGTTCGGATATGGTATTTGTTACCGCTGGCATGGGCGGGGGTACAGGCACCGGTGCCAGCGCCATTGCTGCGAAGGTGGCAAAGGATGTCGGCGCTTTGACCATCGGCGTCGTTACGAAACCTTTCACATTTGAAGGTGGACGGCGGTTGGCGGCTGCCGAAGCTGGCATTAATAAATTGAAGGAACATGCCGATACGTTGATCGTCATTCCGAATGACCGGCTGCTCCAAATTGTGGATAAACGTGCCAGTATGCAGGATGCTTTCCGCGCTGCCGATGACGTCCTGCGTCAAGGTGTCCAGGGTATCTCCGAGTTAATCACCATCCCTGGTCTTATCAACCTCGACTTTGCAGATGTTCGAACAATCATGTCAGAAGGTGGCGCTGCACTGATGGCGGTTGGAAAAGCCGCCGGAGAAGATCGCGCTCGTATCGCAGCCGAGGCAGCAATATCGAGCCAGCTCCTTGATATTACGATTGATGGCGCACGCGGTATTCTGTTCAATATCACTGGGGGACCTGATATGACCCTCTTTGAGGTTAATCAGGCGGCTGCAATCATCAAGGAGACCGCTCATCCGGATGTGAACCTGATCTTTGGGGCTGTGATAGATGAAAATATGGGGGATGCGGTGCGCATTACCGTTATTGCCACAGGATTTGAGCGTGCTGGTATGCCACGTCGCATTATCGAACAACCAAAAGCACGTTCAGAGCAGCGGGCAGTGGAAAAACCTGTGGTTATGCCAATCTTTAATACTCAGTCTGCTGCCGTTTCACATGAATTCATGCCGCAGACAATCAACACAGAAGATCTGGATATTCCGGCTTTTATCCGACGACATAAAATGTCTGGATCGTAAGATTGAAGGTGATAATTATATGTCTGGCAGGGATCATTCCCTACTAGAAATAAGGGCTGCTTTTCCTCCTCCCGGCAGCCCTTTTTGGCTTAAGGAGTTTTTTGTCTTGGCTGGTTGAGGATTAACTTTTTTTATTTTCTGAATGTGATACAATTGAAATAGGTTGTTATTTAAAATGGTACCATTGAGGAGTTTTATGACATCTCAATATGATTTATCTACGCGTGAAGGGCGCCAGGAATTTATTACCCAAACCTGGCCGGGAACTGCAGGAATTGCCTATGCTGGTTATAGAGCTTATAACCGGGGGGCGGTGGTCTTTTCTCCGGAATACGAACGACCTATGTACGTTCCCCTCAAAGGCAACGATTATGACAATCCAGCCATCGTGAAAATGGTACGGGATTATGACCCTGAAAACGAAATTGTCGTTATCTTTTTTGTATATAATTCTCCGACGATCTTTGAACGTTACCGGGTGCCCACGATTCCTCCCCCCAAAGCTTACCAGATATTTTCACGCCTCCATATCTGATCCCAGCGATCTGTTTAACCCTTTTCCCCTTTAACGATATAATTTCCTCTCCTGGATAATTTGATAAACAGCCTCTGGAAGAAAATAACGAAACGGTTGTCGCTGGGCGATACGTTCTCGAATTTGAAAAGAGGCAATCTCAATCAGCGGTGTATCTATGATCCGTACTTTCTCCTTGAGTCCTGGAATTACGATTTCAAGTTCATCCAGGTTAAACTCAGCACCAGGACGGCGCATAACACCGAGCGCATCACAATATGTGAGAAACTGGCGCGGACGGTTCCAAGTCGGTAAGTTTTGGAGCGAGTCGCCGCCGATCAGGTAAATCAATTCGCCGTGGGGGTAATGCTCCCGGAGCATATGCATCGTATCTGCCACATAATGTGGTCCAAGACGGTCAAGTTCAATGCGGGAAAGCATAAAGTTTGGATCGTTAGAAATTGCCGCGGCAGTCATATCCAGCCGGTGTTTGGTTGGTGTGATGGCTTGCTTCTGCTTATGCGGAGGGTCAGGTGTGATGACCCATAGGATATTATCCAATTCTAATTGGTAGAATGCCTCTGATGCGAGGATCAGGTGACCGATATGGGGTGGATCGAATGTTCCGCCAAAAATACCAATCCGCATCGATTCAATCCTGCCACTCCAGTTCATAATCGCCAATGAAGACTGTATCGCCTGGCTCTATACCTTGTTCATGGAGTTCTGCATCTATTCCCAATGCTTCCAGAATGCGTTGGAAACGACGTACTGATTGGTCATGTTCCCAATATGTCATCGCGGCAGCCCGCTCGATCGCTTTCCCATTGATACGCCAGCCTTCTGGAATGTGTGTGATCGTGAATTCGCGTGGGTCGCCTTCATAACGATAAATGGGTATCTCTTCTGACTCTTCTGGTAGGATAACCGGAATGGGTGTATCCTTCAATAATTTCGCCGCCCGGTATAATACCTGTTTTAATTCCGTTCCAGTCAAAGCTGAGATTGCGAAAACCTCATAGCCACGTTGGTTTAACATAGTTTTGATATTTTCCAGGCGTTCCAGAACTTCGGGCATGTCGATTTTATTGAGCGCAACCACTTGCGGTTTTTGTGCCAAAGCGGGATCAAATAACGCCAATTCACTGTTAATTTGGAAAAAATCGAGGAGGGGGTCTTCTGCCATCCCGTCCAGCAAGTGAATGAGTACGCGTGTGCGCTGGACATGGCGCAAAAAATCATGTCCAAGTCCGATGCCTTTATGGGCGCCTTCAATCAAACCGGGGATATCTGCCAGGATGAGTGTGTTTTCTTCATCCAGTACTGCGACACCGAGATTGGGTACCAGAGTCGTGAAAGGATAAGGCGCAATCTTGGGTTTTGCCTTGGTTACTTTTGCAAGGAAGGTCGATTTACCCGCGTTCGGAACGCCGACAATGCCAATATCAGCGATCAATTTGAGTTCGAGACGTAGACTAAATTCTTCTCCGGGTTCTCCTTTTTCAGCGATGCGCGGTGCCTGGTTGCGAGACGTGGCGAAACGTGCATTACCTCGTCCGGGTCGCCCTCCCTTTGCCACGACCAATTGCTGCCCTTCTTCAACCAAATCCCCTAAAAATCGTCCGGTGTCATTATCGAAAATGAGAGTACCAGGTGGTACATGTAGAATCAATGCCGGGGCGGAGCGCCCAGTACAATTACTTGTGCCGCCATTGCCACCGTCTTCGGCGCGGTGCTCACTGTTGTATTGAAAGTTAAACAGTGTATTAAGCGTAGATTTCACTTCCAGTACGACGTTGCCGCCTTGACCGCCGTCTCCGCCGTCGGGTCCGCCACGCGGTATATATTTTTCCCGCCGGAAGTGCATCATTCCGTTCCCGCCTTTGCCAGATTTTACATAAATAAACGCTTGATCTATAAACATAGGTTCACTAAAGTTCACTATAATCGAATATTGAATTGATAGTCAATCAACAGGGGGATTATTTTGAGATAATCCGCCTATTGTTTTACTGCTCCTGTACCAAGAATTTTTCCACTCTTGTCGATATAGAAGGGTTTGCCATTTTTGGTGATATTGGCAGTGTTATTTTTGAAGTCACCTGCGCTTTCGTATTTTGCTTCAATAACTACTTTACCTGTTTTATCAATGTAACCCCAAACTGCGCTGCCTATTCGCACGGCAGCAAGGCCTTCTTTGAATGGGCGCGCTTCTTGATACTTCCCAGCGAACGCTGTCTTACCGGTTTTATCCAGGAAGAGCCAAAAATCTTCTTCTTGAACAGCCGCCAATCCTTCGGAAAATTCGGTGGCATGCTCATAATTTCCGCTGATGATTACCTTTCCATTATGATCGATAAATGCCCATCTTGTGTTAATGCGCACCGGAGCCAGACCTTCAGAAAACTCATAAACAACCTCATAAGATGGCGAGATGACCATTTTCCCGGAAGTATCTATAAAACCCCAGACATCATTCAGCTTGACCCCCGCTAACCCTTCGGTAAAGTTATGGGCGTGCTCAAACTCAGGTTGAATTTCCCATTTGTTCGTAGTGCTGATGAAACCCCATTTATGAGTCTGTTCATCAATCATGGGATACAGCCCACCGCGGTTGATTGACCAGGAGCAGCCAGAAATAATCACAAATATGGATGCTATTAAACATCCGTAGATAAAAATTGCTTTCTTCAACACTTACGCATCCTTCTTGAATAGTTCCACGCTTAGACACTGCATGGAACAGATTGGCGAAGAGTTCGTCCAAAAAACTTCTCCCAATCCAAGCGAAGCACCATTATTTTCATCTGATGATGCTTCGCCGGTGTGCAGAATACCGTTTCTCATCTAGGACAACCCACCCTCTCTAAATTTTATCATGGTTTAGCTTTAAGAGGGTGTGTAGAATTCTCCCCTAGCTATGATTTGAACTGGTCTTGGGTAGTTTGGGGATGATCCAGGATAGGAACGCGTCCATCGAACGCGTCTGCATATATACTTTACCTGGACCAGTCAGATCGACTACCAATCCTTCACCACTGAACAGGGTTGATTTGATTCCACCAATCGGTCTTATCTTGAATCCGATTCCATCTGTGAATGCCACCAGATGACCGGTATCAATCGTGATACCCTGCCCTGCTCCCAGATTGATTTCATGAATTGCACCGTATGAACTGACGATGAGTTTCCCCGTTCCTGTGCAGTGCAGCATAATTAATCCTTCAGAAGCAAAGAAAGTTTTTGCCCCGCCCCATTTCGTATCAATGTTGATTCCCAATTCTGAAGCGACATAACCGCCTGATTGCACCATGAACTTTTCATTCTGCAGCTCAATTACGGTTAGGTCACCCGGCAGCGGCGGTGCTACAGAAATCTGTCCTCCATTGTTGGGAGCCTTGAAGGTGTTCATAAAGAAGCCCTCCCCTCCCAGCACCGAGCGGGCTAGCGATTTAAGAATGCCGCCTGCCGCTTTTGTTTCGACATTGACTCCGGGAGACATGCTCACCATGGATCCACCTTCGACCTGAACAGTCTCATTGGGAGACAATGCTATCATCCCTAAGGAATATGCTGGACGATATAAGATTTCTACTTGCATGGGTTTACCTCCTGTTTAAATGGTTTAACGATTCAAACAAATGTTAATACATACATTATAGCAATTGTAACACCATTTTGCAGTGAATTGGAAATATTGTCTCAATTCATCGAATGTACTTAAAAAGGATACTCAAACAGAATTATGCGACTTAAACCGAATTCTACACATGAACGAGGGGAAATGATACAATAACATCAGTTAAATAATTCACTTGTCAAGAAATGTACAAGTGAACGGATTCGGAGTGTACTAGGAGTAGACCATGAGCGATCAACAAGTTATTTATTCGATGGTGCGCGTTGGGCGCATTTTTCCTCCCAACCAGCAAGTACTGCGGGATATTTCCCTGGGTTTCTATTACGGCGCTAAGATTGGCGTTTTGGGATTGAACGGATCGGGAAAAAGCACCCTTCTGCGCATTATGGCAGGCACGGACAAAGAGTATATTGGTGAGACGATGTTGTCGAAAGGTTATACCACTGGGATGCTCGATCAGGAACCAAAGCTTGACATGGCTAAGACTGTTAAGCAGGTTGTTGAAGAAGCCGTACAACCGATCGTAGAATTGCTGAAGCGATTTGATGAAATTAACGCCAAGTTTGCCGATCCGGACGCGGATTTTGATGCTTTGATTGCCGAGCAAGCCCGTGTACAGGAGGAACTGGACAAACATGACGCCTGGACGCTTGATAACCGCTTAGAAGTCGCCATGGACGCTCTGCGCTGTCCACCTGGAGATGCACCCATCTCCGTGCTTTCGGGTGGGGAAAGGCGTCGTGTGGCACTTTGCCGTCTTTTATTGACGGAGCCTGATATCCTCTTGCTCGACGAGCCGACCAACCATCTGGATACTGAATCGGTCGCCTGGTTGGAACGCACTCTTCAACAATATAAGGGTACCGTGATCGCGGTAACTCATGATCGCTATTTCCTCGATAATGTTGCTGAATGGATTCTTGAACTTGACCGGGGGCACGGAATCCCCTGGAAAGGGAATTATTCTTCCTGGTTGGAGCAGAAAAAGAATCGTCTGGAGAAAGAAGAAAAGGCGGAAAGCAAGCGCCAACGAACCTTGCAACGTGAGTTAGATTGGATTCACCTATCGCCCAAGGGGCGCCAGGCTAAAGGCAAAGCACGCGTTAGTGCCTATCAGGAATTACTCAGTCAGGAATATGAACAACGCCGTGAAAACTTGGAAATTTATATCCCACCTGGGGATCGCCTGGGTGATATTGTGTTTAATCTGGAGAATGTTTCGAAGGCGTTTGGTGAACGTCTGCTCATCGAAAATCTGAATGTGAGCATTCCACCCGGCAGTATCGTGGGTGTCATTGGTCCCAATGGTGCGGGAAAGACCACCTTTTTGAAAATGATAACCGGTCAGGAAAAACCCGATTCTGGAACGATCAAGATAGGTGAAACGGTCAAACTGGCTTACGTTGATCAGAACCGCACCCTCGATCCTGAAAAGACCGTCTGGCAGGAAATCTCGGGCGGGAAAGAAACATTCAAACTCGGTAATCGTGAGGTCAACTCGCGTGCTTACGTGTCTTCTTTCAATTTCCTCGGTTCAGACCAGCAGAAAAAAGTCGGCGATCTCTCTGGCGGAGAGCGGAACCGGGTGCATCTCGCAAAAACGCTCACACAAGGATCGAATGTTCTCCTCCTTGACGAGCCGACTAATGATTTGGATGTAAACACCTTACGTTCAATGGAAGATGCCATTGATAATTTTGCGGGGTGTGCTGTGATCGTCAGCCATGACCGCTGGTACCTCGATCGAGTTGCTACCCATATTCTTGCCTTTGAGGGTGATAGCCAAGTGCGCTGGTTTGTCGGTAACTGGTCGGATTACGAAGCCGAAAGGCGCCAGCGGTTAGGTGAAGATGCCGGTACTCCGCATCGGATAAAATATCGAAGTTTGAAACGTTAAGATGTGTTAGATCAGTCTCTTTTTGAACGTTTGAAAGCCATGGGTGTCAGGATCGGGATGCAAGACCTGGCCCCTCCGGCTATCAAACCGCGTATCGTCAACAATCTTACCCAGATTCTGCCAGGTGAATGGCGTTCTACGCTTTATGGTGAGACTTATGTGGTATCAACGATCTATCCAGAAGATCATTGTCATGGTCGCCATCCATTGCGTATCCACACACCCCCAGAAATCATTGCCCTCTGGGCAAAAGAACCGCTCCTTGCGGACATTCCGCCCGAAGACTATGCTTTCCTTGATATAGAAACCACTGGTCTGACTGGCAGCGCCGGGACGTATGCATTTCTCATCGGTGTGGGTAGATTTAAGGAAGGGGAATATCATCTTGAGCAGTTCTTCCTCCAAGATCTATCCAAAGAGGCAGCCCAATTAGCTGCACTGACTGAGTTCATGCATAACAGCCGTGCCCTGGTTACCTTCAATGGAAAATCTTTCGATATCCCGTTCTTGCAGACGCGTTTTATCATGCAGGGAATGACTTTCCCGTTTTCTGGAATTTGCCACCTTGATTTGTTGCACCTGGCGCGAAAACTATGGCGTGAACGCTTGCCCAGCCGCAGCCTGATTGATATTGAAGCCAAAATTCTCGATATCCTACGGGATGTCGAAGATGTGCCATCCTGGATCATTCCACAACTTTACATTGATTATCTGGACACGGGAGATGCGCGTTTTATCAAAAGTGTTTTTTACCATAATCTCAAGGACGTACTCTCGATGGTCAGTCTGCTTAACCATATCGCTGATTTGTTGATTGATCCCCTAAATCGTCCTGATACTTCTGCCGTCGACTTGTTCGGTATTGCAAAACTGAATGAAACGCTCAAACAACGTGAAGCCGCTATTGCAGTATATGCTCAAAGTTTGGTATTAGGGCTCCCAGAGGATCTTTACCTCCAAACACTCACAAATCTTTCTCTTTTATATAAGCAGATGAATGACTGGAAATCCGCTTTGTGCCTTTGGGAAGAGGCTGCCAATGCGGGCCAGATTGAAGCCTGCATCGAACTGGCGAAGTATTACGAACATCACGAACCCATCCTGGAAGTTGCGATTGAATGGACAGAGAGGGCGGATAAAATATTGAAGCAAAAGAAGCTAGCCCGTGTTGAGCGAACTCGATTGAAAACAATGTTAGACCGCCGCCGTGAGCGTTTATTGCATAAGATCATGCTAAAAGTGAAAAAAAGTGATAAACTCATGACAGAAAAAACATGATTTGGCA
>JBAXBF010000011.1:0-26353 GCA_037142095.1 Chloroflexota bacterium | reverse complement strand
GATTACCGAGGGTCTCCCCATATAGAATTTTGGTATTGGGACGAATAGCGCGGCGGTAATTTTCCGGATCGCTCGGGTCAATAAAGGTAGCTTCGATCCCCAAGCGGGGAAAAGTGTAGGCAAACTGGTTATAGGTTCCGCCATAAAGCGTGGAAGCCGAGATAATATGGTCTCCCTGCTGGCAGAGTGCCAGGATTGCCATCATCTGGGCAGCATGCCCCGAACTGCTCGCCAGGGCACCCACACCGCCTTCCAGGTCGGCTACGCGCTGTTCGAAAACAACACTGGTCGGGTTCTGGATGCGCGTGTAAATATTCCCTTCCTCCTCTAAAGCAAAGAGGCGCGCGGCATGATCGGTATCCTTAAAGACATAGGAACTCGTCTGATAGATGGGCACGGCGCGCGACCCCGTTGTCGGGTCGGGCGTTTGAGCGGCATGTAATTGACGGGTTGAAAAGCCAAATTTACGTTGTAAATCGTTTGCCATAAATACTCCTTACAAATATTATCTTAGATCATAAAATCTTCACCGTGCCAGATGCCATGATCAGGCATGTGGGGGTATGGTGGAATTTGCATTCCGATTGGTGGGTGATCGACTATATGCACCGCCATTTCCTTCTCCAAATATTCCATGCGTGCCATCAAGGCAGTCAATGCCGTACCAATGGTGTCCGGCAAATTATCATGGCGCAGATCGGCTTTGGGCGGGGTTGGTTTGCTGCGATGTACGATCTGCCCAGGCACTCCCACCACAACCGAATCAGGTGGAACAGATTTGACCACCACGGCATTTGCTCCAATCCGACTGCAACGCCCGATGATGATATTCCCAAGGACTTTGGCACCCGCACCAATCACGACTTCGTCCTCAAGGGTAGGATGACGTTTACCTTTCTCCAGGCTCACTCCGCCCAGGGTCACGCCGTGATACAAAGTTACATTATTACCGATTTCAGCGGTCTCACCTATCACAACCCCCATGCCATGGTCAATAAAAAAGCATTTCCCGATCGTTGCACCGGGGTGGATTTCGATACCAGTCAAGTTTCGCACGATTTGTGAAACCAGGCGGCCCAAGAAGAACAGTTTATGCTTCCACAGCCAGTGAGAGACTCGATACCCCCACATGGCATGTAGACCGGCATAACAAAACAAGATTTCCAACGTGCTGCGGGCCGCCGGATCGCGTTCCCAGACAGCTTGCATATCTTCATGGAAAGTATTAAACATACGCTGAATTATAATCGTACTCCTTTCTCAATTCTAGTCGAAAATGCCAATTCCAAACAATTTACTGATAAAATTGAACCAGGAGCGACCTCTTTCATGCAGACAATTGAAAACGAACACACAAAATACGTCAGAAATTTGTTTGGACGGATTGCTGGAAAATATGACCTGTTGAACCGCTTGATGACGTTCGGGCAAGATATTTCTTGGAGAAAAGAAGCCATACGACACTTGACACTCCCTGAGCATGGATGGGTGCTGGATATTGGCGCTGGTACAGGAGATTTTGCCCTTGAAATCCGAGAAAACAACCCGCAACTACGCATCGTTGCCAGTGACCTGACCATCGAAATGGTTGAAATTGGCAGAAAACGCCCGCATGGTGAGCAAGTGTCCTGGATCATTGCTGATGCGCTCCACCTACCCTTTGCCAAAAACTCTTTCGAGCGGGTTGTTTCCGGCTTTCTGCTGCGAAATGTAGCTGATGTCAACCAGGCACTCAACGAACAGTTTCGCTGTTTATTACCAGGCGGGTATTTTGCCAGTTTGGATACAACCCAGCCATCAACGAACATTCTCTCTCCTTTTATTAAGATATACCTGCGAGTCGTCATCCCAACCCTTGGGCGGTTCATTGCCGGCGTCCCAGAAGCATATCTTTACTTACCGGAATCCACAGAAAATTTTTTGAAGGCTGAAGAACTCGCCAAGCGAATTCGTTCAGCAGGTTTTAAATCGGTCAACTTTGTGCGGCGGATGTTCGGCACTGCGGCGATTCATTGGGGAGAAAAGCGACAAGATCATCCTCTACCGATGGCAAAACCGGCAGCCAGCAACACGGAATAGAGCAGAAGCAGTTGAGCTGTTAGCGCCAGGAGGCGATTGAATCCCTGATCAATCGGGGCAGTATGAATTTTGCGCATAAGAG
This sequence comes from Chloroflexota bacterium, assembly GCA_037142095.1. Lineage (GTDB taxonomy): Bacteria > Chloroflexota > Anaerolineae > Anaerolineales > DRKV01 > JBAXBF01. Next base: position 24,192 of record JBAXBF010000011.1, on the reverse strand, counting down.
TAACCGCTGCCGGTATAGACAACCAGCACATAAAAACCCAGATCGTCGACTGATAAATCAATACGAGGAAAACGGGAGAAAGAAAAGCTATCCCCAGCATCGCGGCAAACTCAATCTCTCCGCCTTTGCGTCCCAGAAGAATGGGGATATTCGTGCGTCCGGCGCGGCGGTCGGATGCCATATCGCGGATGTTGTTGACGATTAGAATGGCGGTAACCAGGGCACCCACGCCAGCCCCCCCAAGCCAGGCAAATGGAGGAAGAAAACCAGCCACGAGAAAGGCAGTTCCACACACACCCAGGATGCCAAAAAGCAGAAAGGCAAACAGATCACCCAGACCATTTCTTGAGAGCGGAAAAGGACCGGTTGAATAAGCCAGGGCTGCCAGGATACAAGCCAATCCGGTGATCAGAATGGGAACCCCACCCAAGATAACAAGATAGACCCCTGCCAGAGCAGATGCCCCTAAAACAACGAATGCTCCAGCCCATACCTGGCGGGGAGTTAACACACCCGCTTGAGTCACCCGCATCGGACCCAGACGATCTTCTTTATCGGTTCCATGGTTGTAATCAACGACATCGTTAACCAAATTTGCACCAATCTGGATCAATACAGAGGTAAGCAGGATGATGAGCACCGGAATCCAACGAAAGTGACCCGTACTGAAAGCAGCAGCACTGCCTACCAAAACAGGGGCTATCGATGCCGGTAATGTCTTCGGGCGTATCGCTAATAACCAGCGCTGGAAAAGGGACAGTTTTTCTTTTTGAACGACCATAACCTGACAAAACAATCAAATCTCATGAATATTGCCCCCTATCTTATCATTAAGAGGGCAATATCACAAGTTATATATTACTCAGCCAGATGGGCGTATAAAGCTGTGCTGAGGTAACGTTCACCGAAGGATGGAATGATCACGACGATCAATTTGCCTTCGTTCTCCGGACGGTTCGCCACCTGCAAGGCAGCCCAGGTTGCTGCTCCCGATGAAATGCCCACCAGAAGCCCTTCTTCAAGTGCCATACGCCGCGCGGTGTTGAGCGCATCGTCATTCTTCACCCGGATTACCTCATCATAAATTTTGGTATTGAGAACATCAGGAACGAAACCAGCGCCGATCCCCTGGATAACATGGGAGCCTTTCTGCCCACCAGAAAGCACTGGTGACGCGTCTGGTTCGACAGCAATGGCTTTGAAGGACGGTTTGCGGGCTTTGATCACTTCACTTACACCAGTGATCGTTCCCCCCGTACCAACACCTGCAACCAAGAAATCCACTTTCCCATCCGTATCGTTCCAGATTTCTTCAGCAGTTGTCTTACGGTGAATTTCAGGATTCGCTGGATTCTTAAACTGCTGCGGCATGAAATAACGCGGATCGGTTGCTGCCAGTTCTTCCGCTTTTCGGATGGCGCCCCCCATACCCTCACTGCCGGGGGTGAGAATCAGCTCGGCACCATAAGCACGTAAAAGCATACGGCGCTCCTTACTGAACGTCTCTGGCATGGTTAGCACCAATTTATATCCTTTTGCAGCGCAGACGAACGCTAAAGCGATCCCCGTATTGCCGCTGGTCGGCTCAACGATGATAGAATCAGGCTTAAGCATTCCGGCTTTTTCGGCAGCCTCAATCATTGCCACACCAATCCGATCTTTGACACTATGGGAAGGGTTGAAATATTCTAATTTCGCTACCACTTTTGCTTTCGCGCCTTCGGTTACCCGGTTGAGGCGCACAAGGGGAGTATTTCCAATCAATTTTGTAACATCGTTTGCGATTTTCATTGTCATCTCCTGATGATAAGTCATTAAAGAAATATTTAAAACAAAACGACCAACTGCAAACCGAGCCAGAAAAGCCCATTTAAACGCGGCGGTAAACTTATTCGCCAGATTCATCTAACCTGCGGGTGTTGTTCCGTAGCTGTGGCAGTTGATCGTTTATCGAAAAGTTATATACGGATGGATCGTCGATTATAACTGTTTTGATGAAATCTAATTCAGGACACAGTCGCGGTCACAAATCCCGCGCAATACACAAAAAAGTACATGTCCTATTTTTCATAACTTCGTACCTCAAATTCTAATTTGGACAATTTTAGGTTAAATTACAGATTTTGTCAAGCGTCCATTAACCAATCCAGAGACCCTCGACGCGCACCTGGTAACCATTTGGGAGACGGTTAAGATAGTTGACCAAACCGCTATGCCGCCATTGCAACATACACATCTTCGGTTGGAAATAATAGCGCTCACCAATTCGAATTTCACAACGCGCTTCATGGATCAAACCTTCGTAACCTTCCGCAATATAATATCCAAGGTCTTTGAAACCCTTAAGGCGGGGATTTAGCGGTCCAGTAACACACCATACAATCACCCCTGTACGTTTATCCACATCCATCGCAATCCCACAGTGAGTAATCGGGCAGCCGCACGACATCCCCAGCGGGCGACCAATCAATACATCTCCGACCTGGATATCCATTTCACGCGTGAGGAGAGGATTATGCGGTATGATGATCTCGCGTGGACCGGGTTCTTCGGGAAAATGTTCCAGATAAAAGTCAAAGTCGCGTCCAAGGCTGTCAAGATAGGGAACGGTCTTCCCACCCACCAGTCTGGATACATTTCTGGTTACGCTCGAGACTGGCATATTTGCCACACCACACCCGGCACAGGATGATTGGACAGGGCTTGCTGTCCAGGATGGCTGTGGTGTTCGGGTAGAACGCTGAGAATCGACGGACAAATCAGGCACAGCAAAAAGGGATCTCGCACCATTTTGAGATTGTTCCTGTACTTGCACCCGGTCTTCAGAAAGATAGATACAACGTTTTATCAATTCCGGCTGGTTTGTCAGTCGGTCGGCTAAATCTTCACACGAGCGAAACCCACAGGTTCCGCAATCCAGTCCTGGCAAATCTTCGATCGCATAAGTAGTCATCGTTTAATTTCCTTTCTAAGATATTTTATTTTTATTCGTTTCTTTTCCGTTTATTGGCTTTGCATAAGAAATGGCTATGCAAAGATACGACTCGTTACGTGACGCATTTCAGCTACCATTTTGGGAAGAATTTCCACAAAACGCTGGACTTCATCCTCTGTATTGAAACGTCCTAATGTAATCCGCAGGGAACCACGCGCCCGAATAGGATCCATGCCCATTGCCATCAAGATATAAGATGGCTGGCCGCCATGATGGGAACTGCAAGCGCTACCTGTCGAAACTGCTATCCCATTTTCATCCAATGCCAGCATGAGCTTGATAGTCTCCCCTTCCTGACCATCAAAGCCAAGACAAATATGACCTGGTAAACGTTTATAGGGATGTCCAATCAAGTAGGCATTCGGGATCGCTTCTGTAACCGATTCGACAATCCAGTTGCGGTAATTCACTAAACGAACAGCTTCCTCAGACATCGATAATCTGGCAATCTCGGCTGCCTTTCCAAGTCCAACAATACCAGTGACATTTTCTGTTGCCGAACGTAAGCCGCGCTCCTGCCCACCGCCATACACTAAAGGTTCAAGTTTTACACCATTTCGCACGTATAACGCTCCAACCCCCTTCGGTCCATGCAACTTATGGGCGGAGACCGAGAGTAAATCTACGTTCAAGGTGTCCATATGAAGGAGAATTTTACCGGCAGCCTGAACAGCATCGGTATGGAATAAGGCTCCATGAGCACGGGTAATGCGGGCAAGCTCACCAACCGGTTGTAGAGTCCCAACTACATTATTGGCAGCCATAATCGAAACCAGACGCGTGTTTGGACGCAGTTCTGCAAGCAGCGCAGAGGATTCAACGATCCCTTCTGAGGTAACCGGCAAGTAACTGACCTCATAACCGCACCGTTCCAGGGATTTGCAGGTTTCCAGAATAGCTGGGTGTTCGATACTGCTGGTGATAAGATGGCATTCTTCAGGTGGATATTGTTCAGCCACACCTACCAATGCCATATTATCCGATTCGGTCCCACTGGCGGTAAAAGTGATCTCATCAGGACTGGCATGGAACAAGTCAGCCACCTGCATACGAGCTCGATCCATGGCTGTCTTCGCTACTCGCCCTGCCCAGTGCAAACTGGAAGGATTGCCAAAGGTTTCCTGGTAGAAAGGCAGCATCGCCTCGACAACCTGTGGATCAAGCGGTGATGTCGCCGAATGATCAAAATATATTCGTTCAGTAGGTAGGTTTTCAGACATAATCTATTCGCCCCGGTAGAAGTTCTGGTTTTCCAGTGAACGGACAACGCCAAAGTGGGACTGCCAGCCTATCTCTTTCTTACCGACACAAATGGTACAGGTACCGACCGGCGGATTGCCACGCAGTAGCATCCCATCCCAGGTATCCGGCGTTGAACGGATGGCATCTACCAAAGGATCAATACCGATTCCATACAAAGCATTCACCTCACGAATGCGCACCTCTGGGGCAACATCCTGGATACGAGAGCGGAATACTTCCCGCTCCGCTTGTGAAACACGGTCAATTTTAGTAACCACCGCGATATCCGCCAATGAAAGCATAGGACCTACTTTAAGAGGCAGGTTGGTTCCACTGGTAGCTTCTAAGACTACCAATCCCAAACCGCCATCCACATAAGGCGAGCAGCGCAAACATAAGCCAGCCGTCTCAACAAAAAGCATATTACAGCCTTCGCGTTTCGCCCATTGGAGAGCATCCCCCAGAACCATTACATTACAATGGTCAGGACACAGCTCACCTGAATACACTTTGCGGGTAGGGATACCAAATTCCTGGGCAAAGATTTCATCCTCTTCAGCATATTGAACATCGATTTTGAGGAAAGCTACTCGGTCTCCTGTCTCCAATAATTTGCGGATCATATGACGTAAAACAGCCGTTTTACCAGTGGTGGCGGGACCAGCACATATAGCAAGTTTCATAATAAATCTCCCTTTTTGAGTGTGAATAATCTGACTAGAAACACGTACCCGTTTTTATGCTAAGCCTTCGAGTTCGTGTGTATTAAGGCGTTCGCCCAGGCGTATTTTGTCGCGCATTGCGGATAGAAGATCATCTAGTTTGGTAACCTTTACCGAAAACTGACGCTCTTCAGCATTCGTGGTTAATATCTTTGTGATGCTGCCGCCCTGCAGAACAATACGGTAATCCGAGAGCAAAGCAATGCGTGGGTCATGGGTTACAAAGATAAAGATTTTTTGGTACTGCCGCAGCAACTCAAGAGCACGCGTTCGATGAATACCTGCGTTCTCAACTTCGTCTAAGAGAACGATGGGCGTATTACATATGATTGTTGCGTCGGCGATCAATAAGGCACGTGTCTGTCCACCTGAAAGTTCCGTCATTTTGCTGGTAGGCACCACCGGTTCCCCGGTAAGCTGGTTAGCAAACGCCAAAGTACGTTCAACCATGCCCTCAGTTTGAGAACAATCCAGGGTGCGGATACGGGCATGGGCAGTCAGGAAATCCAACACGGGCAAATCTGAGAGGAAAGTAGTATGTTGGGTAATGAGTGCAATCGGGTTCCGGGCAGGATCATCACGATATTCAAGCGGTGCACTTTCTCCATTGAAAAGAATGCGTCTTCCCGTCTGGGTATTGTTATCCGCAAAAAGTTCAATATCATTTATCAGGGTGGTTTTACCTGAACCGGTAGGACCCACAATACTGACCACATCTCCCATTTTCAAGTCAATGCGTTGGACTGCTTCAGGCGTTCCTGAACGGCTATGTACACCAAGAATAGTAATCGTTTCAATCATTTTACACTCCGTATAATCATATTTACAAATTTCAACCTATATATCCTATTTATTTAGTCGTATATCATTTTCAAAAAAAGGTCGTTTCTATCTTTCGTTTTTAGCACTTTGGGAACACCCAATTTAGTACCAACACGAGAATATCAAACGACTTACTCTATCGGGATTATATATAATTAATATTCGATTGTCAAGAGTTTAAACAAGAAAATCAGATTAATAATTTTTAACCTGATGATATGTCAAAATTTCTCAATACCGTATCTGACTACTTCCTCAAACAGGGATAAGTTGACATTGTAATGAAATTATGTTAAACTATGCGTAATACGTCTATACGAAAAGGAGGCAATATGACATCTCAATCCGATTCAATGACTGCCCACGTCACAGAAAATACGACTCTTAAACCTGCAATCAATGCTTGGACAGTCTATTTAGATGATCAGGGATGTTCTCCCCATACGGTTAAGGCATTTAAGGCAGATATGTTACTGGTGACCTCGTACCTACCACCTGACCGTATCATTGGGGATATCACGACTATAGAATTAAACCAATTTTTAGATTGGATGCAGAAAATTCGCAGAGTCCCTTGCAGCCCAAAAAGTTACGCTCGCCGCATCACTTCGATTAAAGCCTTTTTTAACTGGCTGCACCAGTACGGCGTACTGGGACAAAATCCGGCTGAACAGGTAATACAACGTTCTGTCATCAGTCCCCTGCCGCTTGTTCTTAATCCTGACGAGATCGCTGCCACTCTGGAAGTTGCCCAATCTTATCGCCACGCCAAAAAGCCTGATGCACGTTATTATACGTTGCTTAAACTTCTTTTGGATACAGGCATCAAAAAAAGCGAATGTCTCGGCATCAGTATGCATCACCTGGAAATGGAAGATCCGGAGAACCTTATCCTTTTTATACGCTATGCTAACCCCACTTATCGATATAAGGAACGTAAAATTTCCATTAATCCTGAATGGCTGAAAGCCTACCAAGAATATCTCATCCAATACGACATCAAAGACAGCGTTTTTCCGTGGTCACAGCGCCGTCTGGAGTATTTATTGGAAGATCTGGGGAAAGAAGCTGGTTTGGAAAAACATCTTTCCTTTGATATGTGCCGCTGGACGTGCGTCCTGACTGATTATCAGGCAGGTGTCGAGCATAATAAAATTCGCCAAAAGATGGGCATCTCCAAGATTCAATGGCGTGAAATCGGGATGAAACTAGCGCGCTTGGCGCATGGAGAAGAACAATCTAAACCGAAATAAACCGTTCTATTTGCGGAACTCTGAGCCTAACTGCACGTCATCCGAAAATGGATGACGTGTTTACTTTCGGGAGTCAAGCGAAAATAATGCCCAATATGATAACCTGGTACCCACACAACACAATCCTCAATGCTTACAAGAGGATAACAAGAGCGAGCAAGTTGGGGTATTTTTGCGTTGATCATGAAATCAGATATTTTTAGGGAGCGTCCTTCCATTCCCAAAGGCTGAAAACGCTCACCGTTTCGGCGTGTCCGCAAAACAAGTGCAGAGGGAGGGAGATTCCCTAAATCAACCCAAGCTTGAAATGGATCCTTATTCTCGGATGCCTCCTTCTGAGCAGCAAGCATATTGATACACACTTCCCAAACAAAACGCCAACTACCTAGTGAGATTTCTCTTGGAATCTGTAAAGGAATTACCGATGTTGGCTCCATCTTTGGTAATCTTGAAGGAGAAGGCAGATCGTGTTTTAATATCCATAGACGATCTTGCGCAGGTAGGTGGCGACTCTTTCTCTGGCGCTCAAAAACCAATCTTAACCCCGCACATAGATCTTGACGAGTAGAGGGAGCGCCATCTTCTAATACCATCTGTTCTTCAAGAAAAGTCAGACTACGATTTACAGAATCATAATCCACGTCCCGAAAATTGGGCAAAAGCAAAGCAACCCCACGACGCACCAACTGCCGGCGAATCCCAAGCGGCTGAACGAGCAAAGAACTCGGAGAAAAAGCGATACTGTCTTCTCTCTGCTCCATTACACAAGTTTGCCAGGCAACATCGACACTCGATTCAAGGGCAGTAAAATCTTCTGCCAATATATTTGCCATTTGCCATAACAATTTACGAACACCGGGATTATAATTACGTTCTAAAAGAGGGATCAATTCATGCCTTAAACGGTTGCGGTAAAAAGTTGTATCCTGGTTACTCTGATCTTCGATGGGAGTGAGATGGTTTTCAACACAATAGGCGTCGATTTCTGACCGCCAGACAGAAAGTAATGGGCGTACTAAAGGTATTTTTTCACTCCAAGGATTAGGCAGCGACCACGGACGCATACCGCGCAAACCTGCCAAACCCGACCCGCGAAGCAGATGCATCAATACCGTTTCTACCTGGTCATCTGCAGTATGAGCCACCAGGACTGCCTGGGCATGATATTGTGATGCTTGTAAAAACAAATAGCGATACCGTACCTCACGCGCCGCCTCTTCAATTGACATGCGCTGATCAGCGGCAAAAGAACGTACGTCTTGTTTTTCAATGATAGAGGCTATGTTGAATCGCTCCATTGTTCGCAAAAGCATCTGGGCATCCAGATCTGCTTCAGGACGTAGGCTATGATTGAGATGTGCTGCATAAATTGAATAACCCTGTTCTTTCATTGCATGAACAAGACTCAGGCTGTCTTTACCTCCCGATACGCCGATCACGATTGGATCATTCTGGTTCAATTGAAAATCTTGCTTGAGAGACTCGACCATCTTTGGTATCATAGTACTTACATTATAACGCAGCAAATTAGACAAGGAATAACTTTGAGGGATTTATGGGCGAATTACTTTTGATTGTCGATGATGATGTAGACACACTACGACTGGTTGGTATCATGCTCGAAAGACAGGGGTATTCAATTCTGGCAGCCAATGAAGGCAAGCGTGCCCTCGAATTGGCACGCGAAAAATGTCCCGACCTGATTCTGATGGATGTCACCATGCCTGTGATGAATGGTTATGAATTAACCCGCCAATTGCGGTCTGATCCGGCAACCTCAGAGATTCCCGTAATCATGCTGACAGCCAAAGGTGACTTGGATGATAAAGTCAGTGGATTCGAAGCCGGTGTGGATGACTATCTCACCAAACCTACCCAGCCACGCGAACTTTTTGCCCATATCCGTGCGGTATTAACCCGTTCCTCAAAACGTTTTGCAAAAATTTCTGATGATATGCATAGTGAGGGCGGTAAAGTCGTTGGTATTCTTTCAGCAAAAGGTGGTTTAGGGAACTCAACATTAACCTTATCACTTGGTATCACCCTTAAACAACGTACAAACAAAGAAGTGATCGTGGCCGAATATCGCCCTGGACAGGGCTCTCTCGGTTTGACTCTGGGATTCGATCACCAATACGATAATTTACACAAACTATTAGATATCTCACCTTCTGAAATCAGTCAACGGCATATACAGGATTATCTGGCACCTTACACTTTTCATGTAAGCCCAAATTCCTTCAGCTTGATAGAGCCGGTTGAACAAAGTATAAAATTGCTACTATCATCCTACAAACCCAGCAACGCTCGCTATCTCACCCAAGTCGAAACCTTTAAAGTCATCACACGCCTGCTTACCAAATCAGCCGATTATATTCTTCTCGATTTGGGTCCTTCCATACCTCCGATAACAGATAAAGTTTTAGAACAATGTGATTATCTGATACTGGTAACGGAACCCCTTCTTTTCAGCATTATACAGACTCAGGAATTACTCACTGAATTAAAAGACTATGGCTTTGAACAAGACCGTTTAAAAGTGGTATTAATCAACCGCTTCATGATACACCCGCAAGCAACAAATCCCCGAAAAAACCCCAGTAAAGCAAGCAAGAATACCCCAAATATATTCACTTCTGCTAATGGCTTGAAACCGATCAGCACTACTGAAATACAAGAACATCTCTCTTGCGAAGTCATCCGCTTCGAAGACGAGGATATTGCTGAACAGTTCCACCATCTGGCGAACATTCTTGCAGAACGCATTATTCAATTGAAACCACATGGATAAACCAAAGCATCCTACCATCCTCAAGATTGTCTCTCTTCTTCAAAAAGCGCAACATGCTGTGGTTTTGACCGGGGCAGGAATTTCCACACCATCTGGAATCCCAGACTTTCGCTCACCAGATAGCGGTATATGGAAACGATATGACCCAGCGGAAGTAGCAACTTTGAGTGCTTTTCGTCATAATCCGACAACTTTCTATCATTGGCTGCACCTTCTGGCAGAAAAGATCATACAAGCTGAACCGAATCCTGCCCATCTTGCCCTGGCACAACTAGAACAAGCTGGAAAAATTAAAGCCCTTATCACCCAAAATATTGACGGTTTGCATCAAAAAGCTGGAGCCAAGCTTGTAATCGAAGTACACGGGACATTCCAAACATTGGTCTGTATTCGCTGCTACCGTAAATATCGTTCCAATGATCATGATAATCCAAATATTTATTCATCCATCATCGACGCTTATCTACACGATGATCTTATTCCCCATTGCCCAGGGTGCGGCTCTATCTTAAAACCGGATATCATCTTATTCGAAGAACAATTACCAGCATTGAGCTGGATCGAAGCCCAACAAGCCTGCCGAAAATGCGACTTGCTTATCATCGCAGGATCCAGCCTGGAGGTTATGCCGGTAGCAGGTTTACCGATGAGAGCATTAGAAAATGGGGCAAGGTTGGTTTCTATCAATAAAACAGCAACATATATCGATGTACGAGCAGATGCCATCTTGCAAGAAGATGTTGCTGAGGTCCTCCCACAAATTGCAGAGGCGGTGTTAAATGGCTAGAAGCGAAAATCTACTCGCACGCTATCAGCGGATCATCGAAACTTCACTTGATCTGGTCTCCACTTTGAACTTGCGTGAACAACTCCACAAAATCACACATGCTGCAGCAGATCTCTGTAATTCTGAAGCGGCTTCTATCTTACTTTATGATGAGAATAAGCAAATGCTCTATTTTCAGGCAGCTTCTAATATCGAAGAACCCTTGATGAGCGGCATCGCCGTATCCATGAATAGCCTGGCTGGATGGATATTAACCCACAAACAGGCAGTCATTGTCGGTGAAGAAGGGCAACAACATGTTTCAAATGATGAACGACACGGGGGTGAAGTTGTCCAAGGATTTGTAACCCGTTCTCTTCTTGGAGTACCACTCACTATTCAGCTTAAAAGTTCGCGAGGAATGCACGAAAAGGTGATCGGTGTTCTTGAAGTACTAAATAAGACCACAGGCAACTTCGACCAGGAAGATCAAGAACTTATCATGGCATTAGGTGCTCAGGCGGCTGTTGCCATTGAAAACACGCGTCTCTTCCAACAATCTGACTTAATTGCAGAATTTGTACATGAGATGCGTGCTCCCCTAGCTGCTTTAAGCAATGCGGCTTATCTTTTGCAACGCACCGGAGAGATGGGGAACATATCCGCGCCAATTCAGAACTCAAATTCATCCAATGAACTTCGCTCACGTGCCTTCAATACAATGATCGCCGAATCGACATACTTATCCAATCTAGCCGAGGATTTTCTCAACCTATCACGGCTCGAGTCGGGAAGAGCACGTTTTGAAGCAAAAGTTTTTGATGTTGTCTCTTTATTGGAAGAATGTCGGAATCTTGTTGATAATAGTGCCAATGAAAAGAACCAATCACTAACCCTGATACAATTGGATAAACCCCTCACCTTGAAAGCAGATCGCCAGAAAATACAGCAGGTGATTATTAACTTGCTGACCAATGCGATCAAATACACTCCCGAAGGTGGGAAAATAGAACTGGGTGCTCAAGTAAAAAACATTGATGAGATTGATCTCTTTGTTAGCGATACAGGAACTGGCATTCCGGAAAATGAGGTGAATCAAGTTTTTGAAAAATTTTATCGTGTTCCCGGCTCTGAAAAAATTGCGGCCGGTACAGGATTGGGTCTTTCAATCTGTAAAGAGATTGTGAAAGCACATCGCGGGCGAATTGTGATCAGCAATCGGGCACCTGAAAAAGGAACTCGAGTTGACGTCTATCTTCCTTTGCCCAAAACCAGCGATTGAGTTAAAATTCACCCATCCCGGCAACCCGGAAACGCTCAATTGCCACCATACTCAGCGTGCAAATTACCATTAGAATGGTACTCAATGCCAGCGCCTGACCATAATTTGAGGCACCAGGATGCGATAGATAGCGATAAATTGCCACTGGCACAGTAGGATATTCCGGACGGGCTAATAGCGAGGACGCGCCAAACTCTCCCAAGGAGATACTAAAAGCAAATACAGCCGACACCAACACCGCCCTACCAATTATTGGCATATCAATATTATAAAATACTTGACGAGGGGATGCTCCTAAAGTTATTGCGGCGTACCTGAGACGGGATTGAATGGATTGTAACGCAGGCGTCAAACTTCGCACCACGAAAGGAAAAGCTACTAATGTATGTGCCAATGGAATGAGAATAGGGGATGAACCCAAATCAAATGGAGGGTGATTAAATGCAACAATAAAACCAAGACCCAGAGTAACGGCCGATGTCCCAAGAGGAAGCATCAGAAAAGCATTAAGAGCGACTCCAATCAATTGTGACATTCTTGTATGTCTATCCGGATTGGATAAGTTACTCTGAGTTAATGACCAGGCAGCCGGTATGCCCAGCAATAAAGAGAAGAATACCGTTGATAATCCATATCCTAAAGATATCGCGATTGCCGTTGCTGGTGAAACGGTGAAAGCGGATTGCTTTTGAGATATAACAAGCTGGCGATAAAAATCCAAAGTAAAGCTCTTCTGAGGTTGATTTAACTGTCCGCGCTCTCCCTCGATGCGAATAAAGGAACGCGCAGCAAGGGAAACAAGAGGAAGAATTAATAAAGTCAACAAAACACCTAATACGATGACAGCAAATATTCGCCTGCGCCAACTGCCAAAAGGGCGCTGTACCAACATCTGGGAGCGTAGCGGGAGAGGACGGGCTAAATTAGCGATGAGCTTAGAATATACCAGCATCATCCCCAATGTAAAAATGAGTTGTAATATTGAAAGAACCGCCGCCAAAGGTAAGTTAAAGAGAGCAGTAGTTTGATAGTAGATTTCAGTCTCCAACGTTGCAAAATGAGGTCCACCCAATACCAGGATCACTCCAAAAGAGGTGAAATCAAAAATAAAGACGAGTAAGGAAGCCGCGGCAATTGCAGGCATAAGCAATGGCAATGTAATATTAAACCAAGTTTGAAATTGTGAAGCACCCAACACACGGGCTGCATTCGCCAGACGTGGGTCAAGCCGTGACCAGTAATCCCCCACAATTCTCAGTACAATCGTAGTATTGTAAAAAATATGCGCTAAGAGAATCGCCCATAAAGTATAACTAAACTCTAATGGTGGTGATTCCAAATGAAAAATGGACATCATCCCTACATTAACCCAGCCATGCACTCCAAGCAATGAATCGAATGCCATCGCAGTAACCAGTGTTGGCATTACAAAAGGAACACCGGTCAACGCACGGAAAAGTGCTTTTCCTCGAAAGCGATAACGAGCAATCAAATATGCACCCGGCAACCCAACGATTAAAGTGAGCAGGGTAGATAACCCAGCTTGTCCAAATGTAAAACCAATTACACGCAGCATGGAAATGGAATTGAAAACATCCAAAACTGGGGTAAGTATTCCCGTTTGGGTACGTTCCAGGCTTATTTTTAATATACTGGCTAAAGGATATATATAAAAGGTAGCTAAGAACGCGATTGGAATCAACCAGAAAAGAATTCGTTTCATTATCGAAGTACTGTTTCTGTCCAGGCTTTAAGCCAAGCCTCTCGTTTTGTAGTAATATCCTGAGGTGGTACATTGGCTGGCTTCGCAGGAATCACAAGGAATTTCTGAAATGCCTCATTAAGTTTCGCTTCCGGATTCACTGGAAACATATACATCTTCCCTGGAATCTCCTCTTGAAAAGCAGTAGATAGCATAAAGTCGATAAAACGTTGTGCCAGATCAGCATTTGGGGTGCCTTTTAAGATACCAACAAATTCTATCTGACGGTAGCAAGTATCGTCGGTGGTTAACGCGGCAGTTACGGGTTTATCAACCGTTTTATCTGAGCTAATCATCTCAACGGATGGACTGGAATTATAGGAGACAACCATCGGTCTTGTCCCCCCATAATGGCTAAATTCTGTATAATATGAAGATTCCCAATCATTTACCACTTTGACATCGTTTTCTACCAATCTCTTCCAATATGAAAGATAATCCTTTTCACCATAATGCCCGATCGTTGTCAACAAAAATGCCAGCCCTGGTGAAGAGGTCGCTGGGTTTTGGACAACCAACAATCCTTTGTATTGTGGTTTCGCTAAATCATCCAAAGACTGCGGTGGTAAAAGATTGTTTTTAGTGAAGTACTCCAGGTCATAATTCAGACATACATCCCCATAGTCGATAGGAATAGCACGATATTTTGGATCAAGCTTAAAGGTATCCGGAACTTTTTCCAGTGCAGGTGAATCATAGGCTTCAAATACACCTTCTTGCAGCGCTCTCCCTAAGAATGTATTGTCAACCCCATAGAACACATCCGCCGGTGGACTTTCCTTCGATAAAATTACTTTGTTTAGCGCAGTGCCGGCATCTCCCCCCTTGATAAACATCAACTTGGCATTATTATCTTTCTCAAACTGCTGTACTAATGCATCAGATATGTCAAACGAATCATGAGTAAGAACTTTGAGGGTTCGTATTCCAGATGGTGAAGGCGTTAATTTCTTTTGTGGTGGAGGGGATGGCGTTTCCGTCCTAGCTGTAGAGGCAGGTGTGACCTTCGGCAAACCGCAAGCATTCAAACTTAAAGCAAACATGATGAATAATAAGAAAAAATATCGAATGTTTTTCATCTCAACAATAACCTTTCAATGATGAATTGTATGGTTGACAACACATAACAACAATCCGGCTTCGAGCTTTATATAAATATTCTCATTCTGCACTACATTGCTAATGCCGCGTGTCGTACCAAATCTCAATATTTCTTTATAAAGTGGATACCCCAATCCTTGCGTAACAACTCCCTGCACATCTCCCATCATCGGAATGAGGGAGACCGTATCGCCAATATTGCCATGAATTGTCCTTCTAGATCCTGGGCGGATGAGAAACAGATCTTGGTTACCATCTCGAATGGTAATCGATGGGGTGTTAGGATAACCTTTCCCAATTTCGGGATGCGTTAACAAGAGAATATTCGCAACGGTCATATCCCACCGCGCACCCAAAGCAGCAAAGATGATAATATCAGTCGCCCCCAACTGGCAGGCATACAGAACTGCCAATTCCAGATCGGTCTCATCTTTTTGAGCAGGATGTTGGATTAATTTGACCCCCGAGCACCGTAATCGAGTCTGAACAATCTCATCAAGTGAATCGAAATCCCCGATGACTATGTGAGGCAATAGATTAAGTTCCAGAGCATGTAACGTACCGCCATCTGCCGCAAGAATGATATCGTCATTGCGAATCGTTTCTCGAACCATTTCTGGCTCATTCAAAACTCCATTTGCTAAGATAACAACTCGTTTCTTTTCGTCAGACACAAAAATTCCCTCCGCTAGATAGGGGAGGGATTAATGAACGATGTATTTGCGCCATCCCTCCGCCGGTATTGTCCGGATCAGGTTCGCGGGTCGAGACGTATAATCGTCTCCTCTCAGCCTGGAAATCCAGGCTCCCCGTGCAACAAAGCTATATCATTGTTAGATGAAAATATTATACCATTAAGTTTACGTTACTTCCAGCCTTTCACTGGAATATTTTTCGTAAATATGATCCGTAACAACCTGACGCATACGTATCACGGCTTCATAAATATCCACATAGCGCGTATAAATTGGCGCAATCCCTAATCGAATGTTATCTGGCTCGCGAAAATCAGGGATCACGTTCATTTCCTCGATGAGGGCTTTATCGATGCGCATCCCTTCTTTATGTCCCAAAGATATGTGGCTTCCACGTTGAGCAGACTCACGGGGAGATTTGAGAGCATAGCCCAACGGCTCAAGCCATTCTTCCCATAAGGCGATAAGATAGTCCGTCTGACTTACAGACTTGGCTCGCAGTCGTTCCATACCTGCCTCCAATAGGACTTCTACACCTGCTTCAACAGCATACAATTGCATGATAAAAGGTGAACCTACCATGAAGCGGCGGATATCAGCGGCTGGCTCGTAATTTAGGTTAAAGGCAAACTGGTTCTTCTGACTAAACCAACCTGCGATTGGATTACTCAAACGATCCTGCAAACTTCGCCGCACGTAGAGAAACGCAGGAGATCCTGGTCCCCCATTAAGATATTTATAGGTACATCCAACGGCAAGGTCTGCATTCGCGTCATTCAACGCTATCGGAACTGCGCCAGCAGAATGGCAGAGATCCCACAATACCAAGGCACCCGCTTGGTGAGCCAGTTCAGTTATGGCACCCATATCATATGTGAAACCAGATTTATAGGCAGTGTGGGAAAGAGTCAATAGAGCAGTTTGCCCATCCACTGCGGAAGTGATCAATTCAGTGGGTACACTCATTCCATCCGGAGAATGTAAAACCTCCAAATGATATTGATTTCCCATAAAAGCACAAATTTGCTGTAGGATATAGATATCGGAAGGGAAATTTAGGTCATCGGTAACAATTTTCTTTTTATCCGGCATATACTGTAATGCCGCCACGACCAACTTAAAAAGATTTGTCGATGTAGAATCGGTAACAATCACCTCGTCTTGCGCTGCACCAACGAGTTGTGCAACCTTGCCACCGGTACGCATGGGTGCATTCAGCCAGCCCTCATTCCATGAACGGATCAAACGTTCTCCCCATTGGCGTTCAGTGAAATCCTGAAGCCGTTGAACGGTACGTTTTGGCAGGCGTCCTAATGAGTTTCCATCCAGATAGATTAAATCTGGATTCTCAATGACAAATTCATTACGGAAGCCAGCCAATGGATCCTCGTAATCTAATTGCACAGCAAATTCTTTTGTAAACGAATATTTATAATTGGAAGGCATAGAGGCACTCAACTTTTCTGAAGTACTTTCATTAATTTTCTTATTCTGGTCAATTGTGTATCCGTCATGTCTGCCACTCTCTTTTCAAGAATTGAAATGAAATAACTTTTATTCGCTGAATTAACAGCAATTAAGATATACTCTGCATGACGAGTAACATCCTGAGAACGACAGGTCTGAAGATGATGTGCCAGATAAGGAAATATTTCCCGATTATACGCTTCATCCTTCGATGCTATTGCAGATAGAATCTTAATACCATTATCAATGCTGATAACGGAACCCTGTTCAATCGTTTTTTGGATCAATTCCCGATGAGGGTAAATATCACTGGCTTTTATCTCTGCAATTGTGGCAATAGCAATCATCCCTCCCCAAATGAGTCGATTATTCCGGTTTTTGAGAAGTTTTAAAAAGTCATCTAAATAATCTGTTATCAATTCAGGATCTAAATAACCAATTTCATAGAGAACCTTAAGACAATCACTCTGTATGTTTTTTTCCTTATTCCATAGGTTTTCCGCAATTTCTCGAATACCCTGGATATCTTTTGTCTGTACAAGTTCCCGGGCAAGTTCCTGATTAGGAATCTCGTCCCTTCTATTCTGAAAATAAGCAATTTTATTTAAAATGGACATATGTCTTTATCTATAACAACGTGCTACGCATCTGGAAAATGCGCAGCACGTAAATCATTAAAACAATACTAGAAACCGGATGTTAAGAATAATCTCACATTTTTAACGACGAACATTTGCTACCAACATTTCCAGATCTTCCTGCAAAGCCTGCAAATCTTCTTCATGTTCGACTTCCTGTTGAAGGATAGTCAAGATGATGTTGTACGTTACAGGATCCTTGTTCACCGTAAGCTCCAACAGCTTCTCATAATAATCGATGGCACATTGTTCACCTTTGATATTCTGCTCAAGCAATTTGCCCACATATGGATCAAGGGGAGCCTCATATCCACAATGCGTTTTCTCGAACCAATCTTTGGGACTTACATTTGGTGTTCCACCCAATTGAATGATACGCATTGACAGGCTTTCAGCATGAGCAAGCTCTTCGGTAGCATGCAGGGTCAATTCTGAAACGACTGCATCCTTCATTGGTCCTTTTGCAACTTTGGCACCAATCCAATATTGATAATATGCCAGCCATTCGTCAGCCAAAGCGCTGTTCAATAAATCGATAAGCTTGTTGACATCTAATCCTACAATTGCACGTCCTTTGGTTCCCATTTCTTAATTCTCCTTATCGTAAATGGTAGTATATCTACCCCAATTTAAATTAATATAGCTTCTAATCTGAAACACCAAAATACCTTAATACAATCCTTAAAATTATAGCACAACTCGCTTCATTTCCCTTTTATTTTATATCACTTAAACATTGGTAAACTTTACAATAAAATAATAACTCGAAGTATATAACCGTTAATCGGAAAGAGAAGGCATATCTCGCAAAATGTTCAGACATAGATTAGCCGCCCAAGTTGCCGCGTTCTTCGACGGGCCACCATAGGATCGTGTGAACTTCTGTTCTCTTGTCGGAGTAATCAAAACCTGGTGAATCTCAATGCGATCTTTATTGGGAATAATTGTAACTCCTAAGCCAACTTCAGCCCCGCGCTCAGAACGGTAAGAACGAGTCTCCTGATAAAGTTTATCAGGATCTAAGGAATGGGGGATAACCTCACCACATAGATAATTCGAATCTGCGACCTGCGCCAAACGGTTTACCAGTACGCCATTAACTCCCGCCTCCACCACAACCAAACGCCATCCCTGCATGTCTAATGCCTGCATTGCAACTTCTTCCAGAGAGATTGCATCGGCTCCATATATCCATTCATTCAAGCGAGTACGCAATGTATTCTCCACCGGTTGGATCATCTGTTCAGCCTCGATATCATTTTTTGCTTTTGCGACAATACGGATATCGACCTGACCGGAATGAGCAGCCAATCCTACAGTCGGATTTGAAAGAGTCTCCAAATCACTGATCAATTCATCAATCTGAGATTCACCTACCCCAGCCGTATGGAGTGTCCTAATCTTCAAGACCCCCGCATCTGGATAACGTTGCCGAAGATAAGGCAGTATGGTGTGTTCCATCAGATACTCCATTTCGCTCGGAACACCCGGCAGGGATATAATCACTTTCCCTTCTGTCTCCACCAAAAAACATGGTGCCGTGCCCACCGGATTCACGATGGTAACAGATCCTTTAGGAATATAGGCTTGACGCTTATTATTCTCAGTGGGAACCCGATCGTACCTTCGAAATCGTTCCTGGATCTGTTCCCACAACTCTGGATGATATTCTGTCACTGTCCCTAACGCAAGGGCGACTGCCTCGCGGGTCGGGTCATCAACGGTTGGTCCCAATCCGCCGGTCGTGATAATCACATCACAGCGGGATAGAGATTGACGAATCACTTCAGCAATTCGCTGAGCATTATCTCCTACGCTGATCTTACGAAACAAATCCATGCCATCAGATCGCAAAGTACGAGCAATATAAGCCGCATTTGTATCTACAATCTCACCCAATAATATTTCAGTTCCAATCGTAATGATTTCTACACTCGGCATAAGAATCCTCTTGCCCCCTCTATAAATAAAAATGCCCTCCTTTTATGAAAGCAAAAAAGGAGGGCGACACCACAATCAATATTATTGAATCCCCAAGTATGCTTTTTGAACCGTCTCGTTTTGTTGAAGGTTATCAGCACTGTCCGCCAGAACGATTTCACCGGTTTGCAACACATAACCACGATTAGCTACTGATAGTGCCATAAGTGCATTTTGTTCAACAAGAAGAATCGTAACACCTTCTTTATTGATCTGCGTAATCGTGTCAAAGATTGTTTCTACCAAAATCGGTGCAAGTCCCATTGAAGGTTCGTCCATTAATAAGAGGCTGGGGTGTGCCATGAGTGCCCGTCCAGTTGCAAGCATCTGTTGTTCACCTCCCGAAAGTGTTCCAGCTACTTGGTTACGACGCTCTCTAAGACGTGGGAACAATGTATAGATCCGTTCCATCTCGTTCTTTTTAAACGCTTTGTCACTGACTGAGTAAGAACCCAGGTCAAGATTTTCTTCAACAGTCAGGCGTGCAAACACACCACGTCCTTCTGGAACCATTGCAACACCCTTATAAACGATCTGGTGGGCTTTATATCGTGACAGATCTTCACCATTAAGAAGAACTTTTCCAGCACGTGGCTTTACCAGTCCACTGATTGCACGTAATGTCGTAGATTTTCCAGCACCATTAGCGCCAATTAAGGTTACAATCTCTCCCTTTTCAACTGTAAGAGAAACACCTTTTAGGGCATGAATATTACCGTAGTAAGTATGAATGTTATCGACTTCAAGCATTGGCATAAAATTACCTCTATTCGCGCTTATTGCGCTACAACATCTGCCGCCGCAGATTTTTTATGTAAACCAGCAGCCGCGCCGCGACCAAGATAAGCTTCAATCACTCTGGGATTCTTCTGGATTTGCTCAGGTGTTCCTTCAGCGATTTTCTCGCCATAATCCAACACGGTAATATAATCACTAATTCCCATAACCACATGCATATCGTGCTCAATCAGGAAGATAGAAATACCTAATTCAGAACGCAGCCTACGTATAAACTCCGTCATTTCCGCCGTTTCTTTGTTATTCATGCCAGCCGTTGGTTCATCTAACAGGAGCAATCTGGGCTTATTTGCCAAGGCACGTGCAATTTCCAAGCGACGCTGAGCACCATAAGGCAAATTACGCGCCAACTCATCTCCCGCCCCTGCCAAACCGACAAATTGCAATAAGCGGGTAGCTTCTGTTATCGAATCTTTCTCTTCTTTTACCAGCCTGGGAGTTCGTAAAATAGCTTCGAACCATGTTGTTTTTAGATGTGGGTGCATCCCAACCATAATATTTTCCACAGCAGTCATATTTGCAAATAAGCGGATATTTTGGTAAGTGCGCGAGATGCCTAATGCGACAATGTTATCCGGTGCAAAACCCACCAAATCAACATGCTTATTATTACGGTCTGAAAAAATTATCTCCCCTTCATCTGGTTGATAAAAACCACTTACGCAGTTGAAGAAAGTTGTTTTTCCTGCACCATTGGGACCAATGACACTAATGATCCCCTTCTCTGGAATGACAAGATTAACCCCACTAACAGCAGTCAATCCACCAAAACGTTTGGTAACCTTGCGAGTCTCTAATACGATGTTTTGACTGCTCATGATTCACCTCTCAGTTTTTGGTCAGAGGATTGTTCCTCAAGCACTTGAAGCGCGTCTGTCTCCGGTGGCAGGTCTACATCACTCATCTCCAGTTGACGGCGTTTAGATGGCCACAATCCCTCCGGTTTAACAATCATCATCACCACGAGCAAACCACCGAACACTAACAGCCGGTAATCTTCAATTTGGCGCAGAAGTTCTGGCAACCCCTTCAGGACGAATGATCCCAGGATAATGCCGGGGATACTACCCATGCCACCCACAATAACCAAAGCCAAAACGTTAACCGATACCATCAAGGTATGGTCTTCCGGTCCTGTATACTGGTTACGTGAAGCAAACATCACTCCGGCTAAACCGCCGATAGCAGCACCCAGGGCGAATGCCAGCAATTTGTAGCGGAAAATATTGATCCCCATCGCTTGAGCGACGGTCTGGTCTTCACGCATCGCACCCCAAGCCCGTCCTAAATGGGAATTTTGGAGACGAATTGTAATGAAGATCGTAAAGATAATAACAGCAACAATGAGGTAAAGGTACTCTCGTTCAGTAAAACGCTGACCAAAGATCATGGGTCCTGCGATATCGCGCACCCCTTGAGGTCCACCAAAGATACTGCTCAAAGCCTTGGAACGTACAAGGACACGGATCATTTCACCAAAACCCAGGGTAACGATGGCGAGATAGTCTCCACGCAGACGAAGCACAGGAATACCCAGTAGCCAGCCGACGAATGCCGCCATTACCATGGCGACCAATAATCCGATCCAAAAATTCCAATGCAATCCCTGAGGTGCCGGAGCGGTCAACAAACCAACCGTATAAGCACCAACCGCAAAGAAAGCAACATATCCCAGGTTGAGTAAGCCTGCCATCCCAATGATGATATTAATACCCAAACCCATAATGATATAAATACCAATCGTTCCTAATGTGTAATTCCAGTATTTACCCAAGAATGACGGCAAAATTAACAATATGATGATAAAAATCCCATACAGGATATAGCGTACAACCGCATTCTGATTGACTGTTTTTGCTATGGCTGAATCACCAATTCCAGCACTCATATTCTTCCAACTTGAGGACATACGCTCACCCAATTTGAAAGAATCTGAAAACAATGCCAACAAACCGCCTGCAATACCGGTGATTACAAAGATCAACCAGATCGAGAATGCACCCGCCCAGGCAACTCTTCCTAACGTCAACATCTTTATTGCATCTGGGGATAACTGGGCAAGATACACGCGCATATCCATACCTTTGGTTTGGATAGATCCCAAAACAAAGATAAACAAGCCGACGAAGGCTCCGCCGATAATACCAGCAATTAAGCCACTGATAATCGCGTTCCATTTTTGATAAGTATCTGGCATTCCCATAAGAACAGGAGAGCGTTTAGCGGCTGAAGCACCAGCCCATAAACCCAACAATGCCATAAACAAGATAAATCCCATCGGCAACTGGGAAGTACCTTTCACCAAAGGAGCAAGTAATTCATTTGCAACCCTTGTAAATCCAATCAAGATCAGAAAGATAATGACGATACCGAATACAAAACCGGAACGCAATCCGTTACGAATATAATTTGGCATTATACTTTCTCCTCACTCAATACTTCACCCAGAATACCTGAGGGACGGAAGATTAAAACCAGGATAAGAATTGAGAATGCAATCACGTCCTTTAGTTGAAAGTCAATTCCAAGTATGGCAGGCCCAACGGATTCGATGATACCCAAAAACAGACCACCAACCATCGCACCCGGTATATTTCCGATACCACCTAACACAGCCGCAGTAAATGCCTTAATACCAGGAATGAAGCCTACATAATGGTTGACAACTCCGTTATGGATTCCCCAGAGGACTCCAGCCGCCCCAGCTAAAATACCACTGATTGCAAAGGTCTGACTGATAACGCCATCCACATCGATTCCCATCAATGCCGCAGTTTGTTTATTTTCTGCTACTGCACGCATTGCACGTCCCATGCGTGTACGCTTAACTAGGAGATACAAACCTACCATTAAAATAATTGAAACAATAAAAGTAAATGCCCCAGTGTATGGAATAACAACATTATTTCCGTTGACGATGACCGTCCAACCTGCACCGCGCTCCAAAGCCTGTGGGTTAATATACGTACGCTGCTGAGGGCTGAACATCAACTGAGCTAAGTTTTGTAAGAAAATCGAGGCACCGACTGCGCTGATCAAAGGAACCAAACGAGGTGCTGTACGCAGGGGACGGTAGGCTATCCGCTCCAAAGTGACCGCGGTAACACTAGATACAATCATACCCGTCAAAAATGCTAATATAATTGCTAGAACTGGGTATGCATTGCTAAATGTTACTTTATTGATCGGATCAATAATTACTACGTTTAATGCCTCGAAAACAAAGTAACCAGCAAAGGCACCAAGCATCATGATTTCGCCATGTGCAAAATTGATCATGAAAAGGATGCCATATACCAGCGTATACCCGATCGCAATGACCGCATACACACCCCCAATTACCAATCCTGTAATTGCAAAACGCAACCAGGTATCGGGACCATATACACCTTCGACAATTAAGACGGTATATAACCGCCATGTGAGGTAGGTGATAAAAAGCACACCAATAATTATTTGTGCTATTTGATAAGTGCTTAAGCTTTTTTTACGTCCTTCCGACGTAGATGTTTCTGCCATATCACGTCCTAGTCTGTTAAAAATAATTTTGTGATATTACTACAGACAAAAAAAGAAAACTGACGACCGTAGATTGTGCCTTGATAGCATCGCTATATTATAATTTCCCCCTTCCCTCTCCAAAAATAGAGAAGGAAGGGGGCGTAAGGGGATGAGTGTAATTAGATCACACTCATCTTAAATTGCTTTTGCTGACAAGACAATCCCTCACTGATCAATAATTTTTATATAAGATTATTGATACAGCAACGGTTTGATGTCATCAGCGTCGATGTTGGTCTTATCAAACCAGTGGAATCCGGTGTTGATGAATTTGTCCAACTTCTCGCCCTTCAGCGCCTTCACTGCCGCTTCCACGC